>JBDTWU010000314.1:0-5515 GCA_040006535.1 bacterium
GTCCGTCCAAACGGTTATTGTAAAATTCACTAATGAACTTTGATTAACGTTCTTTCATTTTGATCGTTCAACAGAAAGTAAAGCTAAGCACTGTATGATTTTATTATTTAAACCAATCGTTTTGGAGGATTGTGAAAATCAGTAAAGAATATTAAGGGTTTTAGCTTTGCAATTGTTAAACTTTTACTAATTTCATATGTTTTACAACACTAATGAGCGTCTGGACATACACAAATAATTTTTTAGCTGATTTTAATTCAATCCTCAAAGTGAAAAAGTTTTTTGTTTTCATAACCCCGTTTGCATTAAGCATCTTTTTAATTCTCTATTCTTATAAAGAATCAAGCTTATATAATTCTTCAGATAATATTAATTTCGAAAACTTCAGCACCGGAAAAAATATTGTCACTGCTCCGACCGGTGATGCACAGACCCGGGTCGAAAGCTTTGATAAAATACTTTCTCAGAAATCATTTGATAATATTTTATATGTAGAAAACCTTTTAAAAGATTGGTCCACTCTTTTTGATCTTTTTACTTCAAATTCAAACTTCAGACAGCAGGCAAAAACAATTAATGTCCGCGATCTTGAACGGGTGAATGAAAAAATTCAGATGGTCAGCAAAGAGTTTAAACTCGGCAATGTAGATAATCTTGTCAATGAGCTTGGCGATGTCATCAAGCAGGAGTGCAATAACTATAAGCTTGACTGGAGAATTGTTCTGGCAATAATACGGCAGGAGTCATATTTTAATGCTAATGCACGATCGCATGCAGGAGCATTCGGATTAATGCAGCTCATGCCGCGTACAGGTGCAGGCCTTCAGAGCACTTTGGATCTGGAAGAGACACAAACACCAAAGAATAACCTCATAGCAGGAATTTATTATTATGCTACTTTAGTATCACAGTTCAGAGAATTCGGAGATGAAAAATATAAGTTTGCACTGGCGGCTTATAATGCAGGCATCGGAAGAGTTATCGATGCAATGACAATCACAGCATATTATGGGAAAGATTACAAAAGCTGGGAGAATGTAAAAGAAGCCTATCCGTTCTTATCTTCGAAAGAAGACTCTATTCATACTCTTGTATGGCCTGAATCAAAACACCCGCCGGCCGGAACGCTTGATAACTGGAAAGAACCTTATAATTATGTAAATAGTATTATGTTCTATTATGATGCTTACAGAAAAATGTTCGAGAGTAATCTCAAAGAGCCCGCCGCTTTGACAAAGAAGAAGAAGTCGAAGAGGAAGAAATAAAAGTGCATAGAATGCAGTGTGAGAGTGTGATAGTGTTGAGTGAGTTGAGTATTTACTTATAAAAAAATTTCACATAATGATATTTATTTTTAATTCTTAATTAATCATAATCCGTTGAACAATACTCACGGCGCATTACCAAATACTCAATACTCTCTACAAGATATTAACACAATTTCTCAAGCAAGAATCCTTTTCCCGATAACGGAAGCATGTACTTATTTAGACTCTGCACATTACTCGCCGTTTTCTCTGGAGACAAGGAGAAGGCTGAATCAATTTATTGATGAGTACACCTTTACAAATAAAAATCTCAGCTTGTTTAACTTAAGGATTACCGATACATTAAAAGCAAAATGCGCTGAATTAATTGGTGCAGCCAAAGAAGAAATAATCATTACCGGCAGCACTACTCACGGGCTGAATATTTTTGTGAACGGGGTTATTCTAAAAGAAGGTGACTGTGTTGCCTGTGCGAATTCGGAATTTCCAGCATTGGTTTATCCGTGGCTTAACCAGGGCATACTCCGTGGAATCAGGATGAATATGATTCCCTCCGTTAATGGTCAGATAAAGCTTGAAGATATCGAAAGAGTTATTACCGAAAATAATGTAAAAGTTTTGACCATAAGCTCGGTGGGATTTCTCGGATTCAGAAATGATCTTAAGTCGATAAGTAAAATCTGCAAAGAAAATAATTGCTATCTGGTTGTTGATGCAATACAGGGAACAGGAGTTTGTCCTCTAGATGTAAAAGAGTTGGGCATTGATTATTTTTCTGCGGGTTCCCAAAAGTGGATGATGGCTCCCGCGGGTGTGGGCTTTGCTTACATCTCTCCCCTTATAAGAGATAAAGTTTTGCCAACCTATGTTGCCACATCAAGCGTAGAATATGATTTCAAAAACTTTCTCAGCTACAAGCTGAATTTCAGAAAAGACGGCGGCGCATTTGAAAATTCCACACCAAATACACTTGGAATGATAGGAATGGAATCATCGATAGAATTATTTCTGAAGCTTGGCGTAGAAAATATTTTTAATCATATATCAGATCTTCAGAATTTATTCATTGAAGAAATGAATGATAGTGATTTCATAATCGAATCAAGCATGGAGCAAATCCATCGATCTAACATACTGATCTTCAGCCATAAAAACAGATCCAAAAATGAATTGATACAGAATACATTAGAGAAGGAAAATATCTTTGTGGCATTAAGAGAAGGATTTCTGAGACTGGCTGCGCACCTGTTTAATAATGAGGAGGATATATTGAAATTGACAAAGGCTTTGAAAACCCTGATGATTTAATTTTAATCACAGAGAGACAGAGGCACAAAGATTTTTATTATAAACCATTTTTTCTTTGTGACTTCGGGATTTTGCAGTAAAATTTTAAAAACAAAATTCATCTTGCCATAGCAAGCGAACATGCAATAATCTCTCCGCACTGATTTTGTTTAAGAACTTTTATAACTTCATTCATTGTAGCACCTGTCGTCACAACATCATCTACCAGAATAATTCTCTTTCCATGGATTTTATTTTTAAATTTTTTATTGAGCTCAAATGCATCCTTCATATTCCTCATTCTTTCTTCCCTGGTTAATTTTGTCTGGGTTGTTGTATGACGAGTTCTTTTAACTAAATCATTTTTAAAATCCATACAAAGAATTTCATTCATTCCTTTGCAGATATAATCCGATTGATTGTATCCTCTTTCTCTGATCTTGGATTTAAATAATGGAACAGGAATCAGAAGACCGTACTCTGAAATATTATTAAGATTGCATTTCATCTCTTCACCCAGAAATCTCCCAAGATACACTCCAAGCCTCTTCATGCCTCCGTACTTAAGCTGGTATATTATTTTTGAAAAATCATCACCGTCTCTGAATGCAAAAACACTTAATGAATAGTCAGAGATAATTTTATTCTTTAACTCGGACAGATCTTCTGAGGTCACTCTGGGAATAGTGCAGATTTCTCTATCGGAAATATATTGATTTGAATTATTCTCCTCTAATCTCTCATCTGAAATTATACTCGTCTTCGGAAAAATAAAATCAGCTGCTGCGCTTAATAAGTTTGTCGTCATCCGTGCACCTTCTCCAACTCTTCTTAAAGAATTTACATTTATAAATTAATCTAAATTTTTCATTATGAAAATAGCTAAAACGGTGTATGGATAATACACATGGAAAGCTCTTTAAAATCACAATAAGATTTAAGGAAGATTAGAGTAGGAAAACTAAATCAGAATAATTATTTTTCAGAAATTACTTCGGGGGAAAATATGAGACCAAATATAATAAGCTTAAGCTTCTTCATTTTAATTTTCATTCTCTCTGATATTAATGCTCAGACAATTAGTAAACCAATAACGCCTCCCGTTACGGGGTATGAAAATTCACAGGACAATAGTTCTTACCACTTAAAAATAAAAGTAGGAAGTGTTTCAAATCATTTTCCTGGGTTAAATACATCTTCAGGCACAGTTCTTTTCAGTCCTACCGGAGTGCATACTATTTATGATCTTCAATCTAATGCAGTTCCGCAAACAATATGGCAGGATCCTCTTGTTCCCTCCAATGTTCATGCGGTGTATATGCAATCATTTCAACCCGGTTCTACCGATCGGTATACAATCTATTTATTCAGTGAGAACTTTGGAGCGACATGGACAAATTTAGGTTCCGTTCCTACTTTCGTTAGCGGTTTCCCATCAATAGACGGATTTACAAATGGTTCGGCAGTAATCGCGAATCATAACAGATCTTCGTCTACACCAATAAGAACAAAAATATATTTTGATCTTGGGGCAGGTTTTGGCATCTTTCAACAGCTTGATCCCGGCTCTGCACCAGCAGTTGATGTTCTCTGGCCCAAATTAGTGTGTACACCCGATAACAAAATTTCATTTGTTGCGGCTCAAAACCCTGGCGTTCCTTACACAAATTCCCTGATTAATCTGAATCCTCCTATTTTCAGCGGATATTTGGAATATGGTGGAAAGCTTGCAGATTCCTATTCGGTGGCAAGAGCTTCTAACGGAACAATAGGGCACGCATTTATAGGTAATGAGAGTTCACCTCATGATGTTTTTTACAGGTTCTCTACTAATAACGGTCAGTCATGGAGCACCGCTCAGCAGATATGGGACTGGAATTTTACAGACAGGCTAGGAGTAGTGAGAGGAATAGATATTGTTTTTAAAGATAATGAACCTTATGTAGTTTTTAATGTCTCCATCATGGATGAATTTGAATTTTTTCCTGAATTACCTTCTTCAATTAGAATATGGTCGCCAAACATTAATGGTGGAATTCCTAAAATAATTGCCGATTCAAGCACTGTTCCTTTTTTTCCCAACAAAGGCAATACATCGGATAATTTTTTACCCGTTTGCAGACCTTCAATAGGAAGATCATCATCAGGAAATTTTATCGCTGTTGCTTTCTCGGCAACTTCAGGTCATTATTCAACCTTTGATTCAAGTGCATACTATTCAGGATGGATAACTTATTCAAGTAATTCTGGAAACTCATGGATTAATCCCGAGAAAATTACTCCTGAGAATCCGCTTCGTGACTGGAGATATATATCAGTTTCAAAATCAAATAATTTAACTGTGAGTCAGTTGACTGTTCAGATGGTATGTCAATCAGATTCAGTAGCAGGTACAAATGTAATAGGGGGTTCCCCTATAGGTGATGCAGAACTTATAGGAATACGATTTATTACATCTGCGACTTCTTTACCTTCTGCACCACAACTTGTATATCCTCCAAACGGTTCGACAAATATTTTGTTAACTCCTCTACTTGATTGGAACAATGTTTCCAATGCTGATAATTATAGAGTTCAGTTAGCCCGCGATACAGGATTTGCTTCTTTATTAATTGATCAATCAAATTTAGCATCGTCTCAATATTTAGTTACTGCATCTACACTATCATACGATTCAGTATATTACTGGAGAGCTAATGCTACTAATTCAAATGGCACCAGTATATGGTCTCCTGTCTGGAATTTTCGCACAATTACTTTTTTACCTCCGGCTCCAATACTTCTGTCTCCGCCAAATAACTCAAGCGGAATTTCCGTTACTCCAATTATCGATTGGAGCAATGTCCCGTCCGCATCAAGTTACAACTTACAGGTTGCAATCGATACAAGTTTTACTACACCTGTAATTAACCAAACAAATTTGCTGATCTCTCAATATAATGTTCCTTCTTTAACACTTT
>JBDTWU010000315.1:0-8549 GCA_040006535.1 bacterium
GATGAGATTAATACACCATTTTCTTTAAGCTTATTTATAAAATCATTTCTGGATAATCTGGATGAATAGAATATCACAATATTTGTCTGCACAGATTTCAAATCGACATTCATTCCATCCATTTTAGCCAGTTCGTTTGCAAAATATTTTGCTTTAGCATGATCTTCTGATAATCTTTCAATATTATTATCCAATGCGTAAATTCCCGCAGCTGCAAGTATTCCGGCCTGACGCATCCCACCGCCGAGGATCTTTCTCCACTTCCTCGCCATCTCAATAAAATTACTGTCGCCGCAAAGTATTGAACCTACAGGACATCCCAATCCTTTGGAAAAACAAAAAGAGATTGAATCATAATAAGATGCATATTCTTTAATTGAAATTTTCGTTTCCACACAGGCATTAAAAATTCTTGCACCGTCAAGATGCAATTTGATTTCGTTATCTTTTGCAAACTTTGAAATATTTTTAATTACATCTATCGGCTGAATAACACCTCCCGCCCTGTTATGTGTATTCTCCATGCAGATCAATCTTGTTACAGGAAAATAATATTCTTTTGTCCTTACGTATTTTCTTATATCATCAACATCCATAATTCCCATTATACCAGGTACCGCAAGAAGCTGAACATTTGAGATAACTGATGGTGCAGCTGTTTCATAATTGAGAATATGGGATTCACTTTCTACAATTACTTCATCACCGGGAAGTGTATGACATTTTATAGCAAGCTGGTTTCCCATCACACCTGTTGGCACAAACAAAGCCTCTTCTTTTCCCGTGAGGCCGGCGCACTTTTCCTGAAGTGAATTAACAGTTTCATCCTCACCGAATACATCGTCGCCCAGCTTTGCATTTAACATTGCTGCAAGCATCGCCTTTGATGGCTTAGTAACAGTATCGCTGCGGAGATCGATAGGTGTCATAGTAATTTAGAGGGAATTGTGAATAGTTTCCTCGATTATTTTTCTTAAATCTATTTTAAATATTGGAATATATTTATTTTTGTCATTGCGAGCGAAAGCGAAGAAATCTTGTTTGAACTTGTAATTTACAATTTGAAATTGCTTTAAAATATCTTCTCCTGCACGTCATCCTTATCTTCTTCCGCTATTCTTGCAACGGCTGAAATAGTATCTGTATCACCAAGCCTGATCACTCTTACTCCCTGTGAATTTCTTCCCATCACTCTTATATCTTTCATCTTCTGGCGAATTAAAATTCCTTTTGATGTTATTATCATTAAGTCATCCGAATCCGTTACTTCTTTTATCGAAATTAATTTACCGACTTTCTCCGTTGTCTTAACTGTGATAACTCCTTTACCTCCTCTGTTAGTAACTCTGTAGTCACCGAGCTCGCTTCTTTTACCATAACCTCTGTCTGTAATAACCAATATCGTAGCACTGGGTCTGGTCACAGCAACAAGTCCGATAACATAATCTCCTTTAGTGAGCTTAATACCCCGGACACCTGTTGCCGTTCGGCCCATATCTCTTACTAAAGTCTCGTTGAATCTGATTGCCTGACCCAGATGAGATCCGATCACGATTTCCTGTGATCCGTTGGTAAGCTTAACCTCAACCAGCCGGTCATTGCTGTTAAGATTAATTGCATTAATTCCGTTTTTTCTTATGTTGGAATAGCTGTCCAGCTTTGTCTTTTTTATTACTCCCATCTTGGTTACCATTGTCACGAATAGTTCTTCACCAAAATCTTTTACCATTACAAATGACGAAATATCTTCCTCTTTTTCTTTTTCAATCAGATTCAATATAGATTTTCCACGCGATGTACGGCTGCCCTCGGGGATATCATATACTTTAAGCCAGTAGCATTTTCCCCTGTCGGTGAAAAACATAATATACTGATGGGTTGAGCCGATAAACATATGCTCTATAAAATCATCATTGTCCACGCTTCCTGTTGATGCAGCGGTGATCCCCTTCCCGCCCCTTCCCTGAGATTTATAAGAATTGACAGGGATCCTTTTGATGAATCCTTTATTAGAAATAGTAATTACAACATCTTCCTCCTTTATCAGCTCTTTCATCATATCATCATCAGACATTTTTCTTGCATCGTAAATTATCTCTGTTCTTCTTTCGTCACCGTACTTTTCTTTTATAGCTTTAAGGTCATCACAGATCATTTCCCTTCTTAGCTGTTCACTCTTCAAAATATTCTTATACCTTTCGATCGCCTTAAGAATATCTTTATACTCATCTTCTATTTTCTTTCTCTCAAGACCTGTCAGCCTCTGCAGCCTCATGTTCAGTATCTCAACCGACTGAATTTCTGAAAGCTTAAATTTCTTCATCAGACCTTCTCTTGCAGTCAGCGTGTCTTTGGATTTCCTGATCAGCTTTATCACTTCATCAATATTATCAAGAGCAATAATAAACCCCTCAAGTATATGTGCTCTCTTTTCTGATGCATCAAGCTCAAACTTCGTTCTCCTGACGATAACATTCAGCCTGTGTTTTATAAAATGCTGCATCATCTCTTTCAGATTCAGAACTTTCGGAACACCGTCAACAAGTGCTAACATTATCACGCCGAATGTAACCGACATCTGTGTATGCTTGTAGAGATTATTTATTATTACATGTGCATTCGCTTCGCGCTTCAATCCAATTACTATTCTCATTCCATCCCTGTCACTTTCATCATTTATATCTGAAATGTCTTCTACTCTTTTATCCCTTACAAGCTGGGCAATATTCTCGATCAATGTAACTTTATTTACCTGAAAGGGAATTTCCGTTATTATGATATTTTGCTTCCCGTTCTTCTCGACTTCAATTGAAGCCTTTGCTCTTAAAATAATTTTTCCTCTTCCGGTTTCAAAAGCTTCTCTTACCGGTTCATATCCATAGATTATGCCTCCCGTCGGAAAATCCGGAGCAGTAACGATCTTCATTAATTTTTTTATTTCAGCTTCAGGATTCTTTACCAAATATATGATACCGTCACAGATCTCTGTCAGATTGTGCGGAGGAATGTTGGTCGCCATACCGACTGCAATTCCACTGGCGCCATTTATTAAAAGATTTGGGATTACTGAAGGAAGAACTGAAGGCTCTGTTAAGGTATCATCAAAGTTTGGTATGAAATCCACAGTATTTTTTTCAAGATCTTCCAATATAGATTCTGCTATTCGGGATAATCTTGCTTCAGTGTAACGCATTGCTGCAGGAGCATCTCCATCGACCGACCCAAAGTTCCCCTGTCCATCAACCAGCGGATACCTTAAAGAAAAATCCTGCACCATTCTAACCATTGCATCATAAACTGATTTGTCGCCGTGAGGGTGATACTTACCAAGCACTTCTCCGACAATCCGTGCTGATTTTTTTGGAGGTCTGTTGGCAGCTAATCCTAATTCACTCATACCAAATAAAACTCTTCGATGAACGGGCTTTAACCCATCCCTTACATCAGGCAACGCCCTTGCAACTATAACCGACATTGAATAATCAATGTAAGAAGATTTCATTTCATCTTCTATATTTATGGGTATTATTTTTTCGTTTGGCATTATTTTTTAAAGTATTGAGTATTTAGTATTGTGTATAGTGTATAAAGTTTTGAGTTTGGAGGTGGAGCTAACCGGAGTCGAACCGGTGACCTTTTCGTTGCGAACGAAACGCTCTACCAGCTAAGCTATAGCCCCAAAGTATTGATTTTTGATTTTTGATTTTTGATTTTTGATTTTTGATTTTTAGAATTTAGATTTTTAGAATTTAGATTGTGAATTTTATTATTGTCAGGTTATATGAAATACATTATTGTTTGACGCATACATTTCTAAATTCCAAATCTAAATTCCAAATCTAAAATCTAAAACTCCTATAATTTACTCATTTTGGCAATCTTTTACAATGTATTGAGTGGGAGGAAATTCAGATGCAACAAGGCTTTTCAGAGATTAATACACATCAATGGAGCGGCAGCCGATCTGGAATGTTTCATTTATTTTTCCGGTTGCTGAATCAATAATAGCGGCTGTCAGTTTATTTTTATAAACACATCCGGTGTCAATATTTGAATAATAATTTTTCCTGTAAACAACTTTTTTGTGAGGTGTATGTCCGAATATCTGGAATTGTTCCAAATGTGCAGGGCGTTTTCTGTTCCATAATATTGTAACATCATTGCCTCCGTCGATTATTCCGGCATGCGATATTATTACTTTGTGAATTTCATACTTCATAGGAAGATTTTTCAGGTAATCAAAATGCCCCAGTGATTTTAATTCCTGCTTGAATTTTATAAAACCATCAAATGAATCTAATCCGGTGTAAGAACGCTGAGTTTCCTGACCTCCATTTAAATAGTAATTCTCTGCCGCTTCGAATTTAAATCCCAAAAAATTATCGGGTCTGTTAAGTACTCTAATCATCATATCTTCATGATTACCTTTTACAGGTCTGATCGATTTCTCTATACAAAATTCCACTACCTCTTT
The DNA here is from genome assembly GCA_040006535.1 of bacterium. Classification (GTDB taxonomy): domain Bacteria; phylum Bacteroidota; class Ignavibacteria; order Tepidaquicellales; family Tepidaquicellaceae; genus JAGPCH01. The sequence continues at coordinate 4,475 of JBDTWU010000315.1, forward strand.
GGAATATTTTCCCCTGTCGATAAGGTCACCGACAGAATAAATCTCATTAACATGTTTTATATGATCGTATAGATCAGCAAGAGTATTATAGCATCCATGAATATCGCCGATGACAGCAATTGTATTGCCTGAGGACATATATAAATTTTATTGAATAAAAACTAATTATTAATAATCATAAATTATACTTAAATAAAAAAATTCAACCTGATATTCAATTGAGTGATACGAAAATAATTTTGTTCGACGGAGTTTGTAATCTGTGCAACTCAGGCATCAACTACATAATTGATCACGACAAAAACAACAGGTTTAAATTTGCATCGCTTCAGTCAGATGCCGGACAGAGCTTTCTGAAAAAATCAGGTTTGAATAACAAGGATTTTGATTCTGTGATTCTCATTGAAGGTGAAAAATTTTATACGAAGTCAACGGCTGTTTTAAGAATTGCAGAAGAGTTCGGACCGTTATGGAAATTATTGTATGTATTTAATGTAATACCTGCACCGGTAAGGAATTTTTTTTATGATATAATCGCCAGGCACCGTTATAAATGGTTCGGGAAAAAAGATTCATGCAGATTACCGACACCCGAATTACAAGAAAAGTTTTTGTAAACATTCTTACATAACAAACTTAACCATTAAGAAGCGCAGCTGCACACCAGATCCGGTTTATATTGTCTTAATCTAAAATGAAAACTCTTCTTAAATTGATTTCTATCCAAAATGATATTAAGTATATTTAATCATGCAAAATAAATCAAAATATCTGGTTACAGCAGCACTGCCTTATGCTAATAATTACATACATATAGGACATCTCGCCGGAGCATATCTTCCGTCTGATATTTATGTCCGGTACAGAAGGCTTAATGATGACGATATAATTTTTATATGCGGATCGGATGAGCACGGGACAGCAATAGAAATGGCTTCTTTAGAGGAAAAAATTTCACCGCAGGAAATAATAGACAGGTATCATTTTTCAAACAAGAAAGCATTTGAAGATCTTGGAATTGATTTCGATATTTATTCAAGGACCTCAAACAAAATTCATCATGATACTTCGCGGGAATTTTTTCAAAAGCTTTATGATAAGAATGTGCTTGTGGAAAAAACCGAGAAGCAGCTTTATTCAAACCAGGAAAAAAGATTTTTAGCAGACCGCTATATAACGGGAACCTGCCCCGTGTGCGGATATGAGGAAGCACGTGGAGATGAATGCCCTAACTGCGGAAGTAATCTTTCTCCTCTCGAATTAATAAATCCACGTTCGAAAATTACCGGTGATACTCCGGAAGTAAAAGAATCTACAAATTTATATTTCCCTCTCGGGAAATATCAGGAACAGCTGAGTAACTGGATCCTTTCAAAAGAAAACTGGAAGCAAAACGTGATCAACTACTGTAAAGGCTGGTTTAATGCAGGCCTGCGTGACAGGGCAATTACACGTGATCTTGACTGGGGAGTAAAAGTACCGCTTGATAATTATAAGGGGAAAGTTATTTATGTCTGGTTTGAAGCGCCGATCGGTTATATCTCCGCAACCAAAGAATTATTCATTCAAAGGAATGAGCCGGAAAAATGGAAGGACTACTGGCAGAATAAAGATACAAAGTTGATTCATTTTATTGGAAAAGATAACATTGTATTTCATGCGATTATATTTCCTGCGATGCTTATCGCACACGGAGACTATATTCTCCCTGATAATATTCCTGCAAATGAATTCCTTAATATAGGAGGTGAGAAGCTTTCCAAAAGTAAAGGCAATGGCATTCTTGCAAAAGATATTGTAGCAAAATTCAGCCCCGATGTGATCAGATACACAATTGCTTCCAACTTACCGGAGAATAAAGATTCGGAATTTACATGGAAAGATCTTCAGGCAAAAAATAATAATGAGCTTGCTGCTATATTGGGAAACTTCATAAACAGAACTGTTGTCTTTGCAAAAACAAAATTCGATAATAAAATACCTGCTGCAGTTAACCAGGCTGAAATTGATAAGGGAATTTTAGATTACATCAAAAGTCAGTCTGAACTTATTTCATGGTATTATGATAATTTCAAATTCAAGGACGCATTGACCGAAACAATGAACTGCATCAGGGCATCAAATAAATATTTTAATGATACGGAGCCGTGGAAATTATTCAAAGAAGATAAAGCCAGATGTGCGGTTGTGATAAATACATGCCTTCAGATTTCCAATTCTATCTCGATCCTTATAAATCCTTTCCTGCCGTTTACTTCTGTTAAGATAATTAAGATATTAAATGTGGATAAATCAAATTTAAAATGGAGTAAAATTGGAGAAGCGGTTTTGAAAGAGGGTGCAGAGCTTGGTGAAAATGAAATATTGTTTCCTCAGATCGAAGATATTCAGATACAAAACGAAATGGAAAATGACAATGAGGCAACTGGAAATTCTGAAGATACACCTGATAAAAATGTAATCAGCATTGAAGACTTTAAGAAGGTGAATTTAAAAGTAGCGAGGGTATTAGATTGTGAAATTGTTCCCAAAAGTAAAAAGCTTTTAAAATTAAAGTTAAAGATCGGCGAAGATGAGAAGCAGATAGTATCAGGAATATCCGAACATTACAAGCCTGAAGAACTTATAGGAAAATTAATCGTTGTGGTGGATAATCTTAAACCCACAAAGCTGATGGGCATTGATTCCGAAGGAATGCTGCTTGCTGCAAAGCAAAACGGTGACCTCAGGATCGTAACTATAGACGGAGAGATAGATACCGGGGCGGAGGTCAGCTGAATGTGAAAAGATTTAAGAAGCAGAGCAGATTAGTAAGTAAAGTTTTTTATAGATATGTCTCTTAACATAGCACAGGGAATTTGAAGTATAAATTTGGAAAGTTCACTTATGACTTCTCTGATAGAACATTCGTAATGGGAGTCTTGAATATTACCCCGGATTCATTTTCTGACGGAGGAAAATATTTTGATGATAAGTTAAACCTTGACAAAGCTGTTTATGATGCGGTAATAATGGAAAAGGAGGGTGCGGATTTTATAGATATTGGTGGTGAATCTACTAGACCCGGGTCAGAAAGCATTACTATTGATGAAGAGATAGAAAGAGTTATTCCCGTTATTTCTGAATTAAGGAAGAAAATAAATATTCCCATTTCTATCGATACTTACAAGAGTGGAGTTGCTGAAGAAGCATTCAAAGCGGGAGCTCTGATTGTTAATGACATAAGCGGTTTCAGGTTTGATAAATTAATGGCTGAAATTCCTGCCCGGTATAATGCAAGCTGTATCTTAATGCATATCAAAGGTACGCCCGGAGATATGCAGAAGAACCCTGTATATGAAAATGTAGTTGACGAAGTTTACGAATATCTTGAGGAATCAATTGGAATTGCAAAAGAAAACGGCATTAAACAAATTATTGTTGATGTCGGAATTGGATTCGGTAAAACCCTTGTACATAATCTTACGCTGATAAGAGAATTAAAACAATTTAGAAATTTAAACTGCCCCGTCCTTTTAGGTATTTCGAGGAAGAGTTTTATTAATAAAATTTTCCCATCACCTGTGAACGATAGACTTGAAGGAACAATTGCAGCGAATACAATAGGAATTATGAAAGGTGCAAACATTATAAGAGTGCATGATGTTCTTCCAAATGTTAAGGCAGCCAGAATTGCTGATAAAATATTATTTAACTAATGGAAAATTCAGGCAACATTTCGGGAAAAATATTAACACAAAAGCAAAAAACTCCAGATTATATTGAACCGGAAATTTTTGAATTTGATGTTATTGGAATGGATTGTACATCCTGTGCAAAAAGTATCAAGACATATCTTACAAAAATAAATGGCATCTCTGGTGTTGAAATAAATTATGCTTCCGAAACAGGTGAGGTAATTTATAATTCGGATCTTATCTCAAGAGAAACCATTAAGAAAGAAATCAAAACTCTCGGGTATGATATATCAAGCGAAGATGAAGAGTATGAATCCGAACAGATCAGAAAAACCAATCTTGCCAAACAGAAAAAAAAGATCATAACTTCCATTGCTCTTTCGCGTATTATTATGGGC
>JBDTWU010000316.1:0-3310 GCA_040006535.1 bacterium
AGCAGTTTAAATATGAAACGGGGGTATTCGATATATCTTCAGGCAAGCTGCGTGAAACTTCTTTAGCCGGATTGATAAGGAATATTTCTATTAACAACAATTATAATCACCCTGTTTTAAACGAACCCGGCTGGTGGAAAAGGTCAGTGCGTTTTACTGTAAGTAACAATAAACAGGAAGAATATTTGAATTCAGAAGATCTTATATTTATAATAAGTAAAAGAGGATCTCTGGGAAAAGTATTTGCAAAACATTGCAATGAAAGAGCAATTTCATATTTGTCCCTGGCAAGAAATGATTTCGATATTTGTAATCCGGATCAAATGAATTCCATGATAAAATTGTATAAGCCGTGGGCAATTATAAATTGTGCGGGCTTTGTAAATGTTGACCTTGCAGAAACTGAAATTCATAATTGCCTGGAGCTAAATACAAAAGGTGTAATAAATTTAGCTAAAGTTTGCAGGGACAACAAAATAAAATTAGTAACATTTTCTTCGGATATGGTATTCAACGGGACAAAGAAAAGCGAATACACTGAAGAAGATATTCCGGACCCTCTCAATATATACGGTATAAGCAAATTACTTGCAGAACATTTTGTGTTGACGAAATACCCGGAAACATTATTTATCCGGACATCATCATTCTTTTCTCCTCATGATGAATATAATTTTCTCAGCGTTGCATTTAAGGAAATTTCAACAGGCAGAAAATTTGTTGCAGCAAACGACATAATTATTTCCCCGACGTATCTTCCGCATCTTGTAAATAAGAGCCTTGATCTGATGCTGGACGATGAGAAAGGAATAATTCACTTAACAAATAAAGGAGCTATGAGCTGGGCACAATTTGCTCGTATTTCTGCAGAGCTAGCAGGTTTAGATACAGATTTTATTGTTAAAAAAAACATAAGCCATTTAAACTTAAAAGCGCAGAGGCCGGAAAATAGTGCACTCCTGAGCGTCAAGGGCGAATTTCTTCCTACAATATATGATGGCATTCATGACTTTGTAAAAGAATATAAACAAACAAGATTTAAAAGCAGCGAAAGTATTTTGGTTAAATAAATTATAGAAAGGATCATACCAACATGTACGATTATATAATTGTAGGAGCAGGATTTGCCGGAAGTGTACTGGCCGAGCGCCTTGCAGGTGTATTAAATAAAAAAGTTCTTATCATAGATAAGAGAGATCACATCGGCGGTAACGCTTATGACCATTATAATGAGGATGGAATTTTAGTTCATAAATACGGTCCGCATATATTCCATACTAATTCCGTTGAGGTCTTTAAATATCTTTCAAATTTTACGAAGTGGAGAAATTATGAGCATAAAGTTCTGGCAAGCGTCGACGGGCAGCTCGTTCCTATTCCGATCAATCGTAATACTATAAACAGAATGTACGGTATGAATTTAAACTCATTTGAGATGGAGACATTTTTAAAGTCAAAGGCTGAGCCACGTGAGGAAATAATTACTTCAGAAGATTTTGTAATCAGTAAAATCGGGAAAGAATTGTATGAAAAATTTTTCAAAGGTTATACAAAAAAACAGTGGGCTCTTGATCCTTCAGAATTAAATGCTTCTGTTGCAGCAAGGATTCCGGTCAGATATAATTGTGATGACAGGTATTTTAATGACAAATACCAGTCAATGCCTTTGTTTGGTTATACATCAATGTTCAGAAATATGCTGAGCCATCCAAATATTAATATCATGCTCAATACGGATTATAAGAGCATACAGGATTTTATACCTTACAAAAAAATGATATATACGGGACCGGTGGATGAATTTTTTGATTATGAATATGGTCCTCTTCCGTACCGCTCTATTGATTTTATTTTTGAAACACATGATACTGAAAAATATCAAAGCACAGGCACAATCAATTATCCCAATGAACACCTTTACACAAGAATAACCGAAATGAAACAACTCACCGGTCAGGCTCATTCCAAGACAAGCATTGTATATGAAATACCCACTGACAACGGTGATCCGTATTACCCTATCCCGAAACCTGAAAATTATGATTTATATAAAAAATATCAAAAGCTTACGCATAAGCTCTCACAAAAAGTTTATTTCACAGGACGTCTTGCAACATATAAATATTATAATATGGATCAGGTTGTAGCACAATCTCTAAGTCTTTTCAAAAAAATTAAAGAAATGGAGGGTACTGATATACTTACTGTAAGCAAGATTTTAAATAGTAAGCATTACAACGGAAATCATAATTACCTGTCAACGAACGTACAGGATTAATATTATATTTCATTCTGTCATTATTGTGAGTAATTTCTCAAACCTGATATAATATTTATAAAGTATTTCTGAACTGGCTCTATTCAATAATGTGTCTGTGAAATTACGTATTGAATTTTTCATTTTGCATTTTTTTTATATTTAATTTAAGAAAATATTAATTGTCCCCGTCAGGCATCATATTATCTGAGAATGATATTTTACTGTAACTAACAAGCATCAAATTAGAGGAGCCCGCTCAACGAATATTTTTGATCAATTTTCATTTTGTTTTATTTCACAGAGTTATAAATTGTACGTAATTTATGAAAGATCATAATGAAAACTAAAACCATTATTAAGTAAGATATGCCTGCAGAAAATAAATTATATGATTGTATAATAATTGGCGGCGGTCCTTCGGGATTGACATGTGCGATCTATCTTGCAAGATTCCTTAGAAGCGTGCTGATAATTGATAGCGGTCAATACAGGAATTATGCTTCACATGGAATTCATGGATATCTGGGGTATGACGGAATAAAGCCGTCACTTCTGATTAAACTTGCCAGAAAGGAGGCTGTAGAGTACGGAGTTGTCTTCAATAAAGGCACTGTTAATAAATTCAGCAGAAAACAAAATCTTTGGGAAGTGAAGATAGGGAATAAAAAATTTATAGCTAAAAAGGCAGTAATGGCATATGGTGTCCGGGATGTTTTACCTGATATAAAAGGTTTTAAGAAATATTATGGAAAATATATTTTCCATTGCCCTGTATGCGATGGTTATGAAGTTCGCGGAAAAACAGTTGGAATTGTAGGAGAGATTGCAAAGGTAGAAGATATGGCATATGAGCTGCTTCAGTGGGCGGAAAGGGTAATTATATTTACAAACGGGCGCAGGGAAGATGCGGGTGCGGGAGTATACCGGAAATTAAAGAAGTTTAAAATTTAAATGTTATCCAACTAATTAAAAATTGGTAAAATCAAAAGGAATTTATTATGGAAGTTAATATTCTTGGATTAATCGCAACTGCACTGTTTATTATTATTC
>JBDTWU010000317.1:0-6676 GCA_040006535.1 bacterium
GAAAGAGAAATCAAATGTTTTACAGGCGGGTTGTTTTTGAAATATTATTTTAATTTTACTTTTTGCTATATATTTAAAACTAATTTCAAAAAACTCAAAACGTTTTGGACAGTATTGGAAAATCAAAGTTTAACTCTATTAGTTTAGGATTGAAACTATATTAGAGTAAATTTATATTTATTTATACAATAGAATTAAATTACATATGGCAAAAAGTAAAGAAGAAAAAAAAGAATTAATTAAAGATAAACAGGATAACGGTGAGGCTGCCGGTGAAGTTATCTACGAAAATCAATCACATATTCCGGACCTGAATGTTTCAATACCCTCAAAGCTGCCCGTGCTGCCTCTTAAAGATATCGTTGTCTTTCCTTACATGATGTTTCCGATACTCGCCGGCAGAGAATCCACCATCCTTGCAATTAATAAATCAATCGAGAAAGATAAATTTATTCTGCTTGTCACCCAGCTCGATGAAAAGATCGAAGAGCCTACCTTTGAGAATTTATACAAGACCGGAACAATAGCAAAAATAATTCAGGTGCTGAGACTGCCGAACGGTTTGATCAAAGTTTTAGTGGACGGTCTGGTCACCGCAAAGGTGAAAAAGTTTTACAGCGAAAAATTTATCTCAGCAGATTTTGAAATGAGAAATAATGCGTTCAAGAAAGATACTGAACTTGAAGCTCTGATCAGACAGGCTACAAAGCTCTTTACCGAATATGTCCAGACCAACCGGACCATTCCCCAGGAAACTCTTGTTGCCTATGAAAATATTAAAGAGGCAGACCGGAAGCTTTATTATATTGCATCAACCATAAACGCAGACGTGCACAAGAAACAGCAGATTCTTGAAATCGTGGATCTTCACAAGCAATTCTATGAAGTTCTTTATCTGCTTGGTTCAGAGATGGAAGTTTTGAATGTTGAAAAAGAAATTGATGCGAAGATATATCAGACGATGCAAAAAAATCAGAGAAAATTTATTGTTCAGGAACAGATACGGATCCTGCAGGATGAGCTTGGTGAAGGAACGGAAACTGATCCGGAGCTTATAAAACTGAAAGAGCAGATAGACAAAAGCAGCATGCCGGAACCTGTATTGAATAAGGCAATGGAAGAATTCACTAAATTGAAAAAGATGCCTTCAATGTCACCGGATTATTCAGTGATCCGGAATTATCTGGACTGGATGGTGAGCGTGCCCTGGAATAAATTTACCGATGATAATTTTGATCTGAAAAATGCATTGAAAATTCTGGATGAAGATCATTACGGACTGGATAAGGCAAAGGACAGGATACTTGAGCTGATGGCAGTGCTGAAACTTCTTAACGGTCTGAATATTAAAAAGTCACCTAAAGGTCAGATACTTTGTTTTGTAGGTCCTCCGGGCGTGGGTAAGACCTCACTCGGGAAATCAATTGCACGCGCACTTGGAAGAAATTTTGTAAGAATTTCCGTCGGCGGACTCCGGGATGAAGCAGAGATACGCGGACACAGGAGAACATACATCGGTTCATTGCCCGGGAAAATTATTCAGGCAATGAAAAAATCGGGAAGCGTTAATCCTGTTATTCTGATAGATGAAATTGACAAGATGAGCAATGATTTCAGAGGAGATCCTTCGAGTGCAATGCTTGAAGTTTTAGATCCCGAACAAAATGCCACTTTCAATGATCATTATCTTGATGTCGACTATGATCTTTCAAATGTACTGTTCATAACTACTGCAAATGTATATTACAATATACCTTTGCCTCTTATCGACAGGATGGAAATTATTGAAATGAGAAGCTATCTGGATTTTGAAAAAGTACAGATAGCAAAGCGTCATATTATTCCGAAAGAAATTGCCGAGCACGGGCTGACACCTGAGATGATTGAATTTCCGGATGATATAATTATGAAAATTATACAGGAATATACACGTGAAGCCGGTGTAAGAAATCTTGAGAGGGAAATATCTTCGGTGATCAGAAAAGTTGCACGCGAGATCGTCGAAAACAATAAGCCATCAAAAAAGAAAATAATTGTTTCCGCTGAACTGGTTGAAAAGTTTCTGGGAATACAAAAATACAAACAAAAGCTTATCGATGATAAATCTAAGGATAAGATCGGCTCTGTAATAGGACTTGCATGGACATCAATGGGAGGAGATATACTTAATGTGGACGTTACGATAATGAGGGGGGCGGATAAATTTATTTTAACCGGAAAACTAGGAGATATAATGAAAGAGTCAGCTCAGGCAGGATTTTCATATATCAAATCCAATGCGAAACAATTTAAGATTCCCGAAACATTTTTTAAAGAGAAAGAAATTCATATTCATTTACCGGAAGGTGCAATACCAAAGGATGGTCCTTCTGCGGGTATTACTATGATAATGGCAATGCTGTCGGCAATTACAAAATGTTCTGTACGATCTGATGTAGCCATGACAGGCGAAATTACTCTGAGAGGAACTGTATTGCCGATCGGAGGACTGAATGAAAAATTACTTGCTGCAGTAAGGAGCGGGATCAAAACGGTTTTAATACCGAAAGATAATGAAAAGGATCTGACCGAGATACAGAAAGAAATTCTTGACAAGCTTAAGATAATTCCGGTAGAGAAAGTTGAGGACGGGATAAAATATGTTTTTAATGATAAGAAGGTAGAGTTTAAGAAGTAAGAGTTAATTTGCAAGTAGAGCTTTTTAGATTCACCTCAAAGCTCAAAGTTTTATTGTCTTAATTATTTTCTTCGAGTCTTTGAGTTAATAAGGTTGCGAGTAAGCATTAACAAATTACAAAACCAAAAAAAGAATTTGTCAACATACAAAGTTTCTGCGCGTAAATACCGGCCGCAAAAATTTTCCGAAGTTACATCGCAAGAATTTGTAACGCAGACACTTAAGAATGCGATCACCACAAAAAAGATCGCTCACTCTTATCTGCTAAGCGGTCCGCGGGGTGTAGGTAAAACAACAATTGCGAGAATTTTTGCAAAGGCACTTAACTGCCCGAATTTAAAGGACGGGGAACCCTGTAATAAATGTGATTCTTGTATAGAAATCACGAAAGGTATTCATCCCGACGTATTCGAGCTTGATGCTGCTTCCAACCGTGGCATAGATGATGTAAGGGCTATACAGGACGCTGCTAAATTTTTCCCAATAAAGGGCAAATATAAATTTTTTATTGTTGATGAAGTTCACATGCTTACTCAAACAGCGTTTAATGCATTGCTGAAAATTCTTGAAGAGCCGCCTGAATATCTGATATTTGTTTTAGCTACTACAAATGCCGAAAAGATACCTGCCACAATTGTGAGCAGGTGCCAGAGATTTCCATTACAGAGAATAAAGATGCAAGAAATTATTGATAAGATAAAAGCCATCGCGAAAGAAGAAAAAATTAAAATAGATGAAGAATCTTTGTTCCTGATCTCAAAGCTGGGTGACGGTGCACTACGCGATGCACAGGGAATATTTGATATGGCGGTTTCATTTTGCGGAGATAAAATTTCTTATGATGAATTAAAGAATTTCCTGAATATACCCGATAAAGAAATCTATTTTAAAATTACAAATTTTATTCGTGAGGGAAATACTAAGGATATTCTTATCTATTTTAATAAATTAAATGAGCAGGGATTTGACCTGCAGACTTTTTTCCAGGGAATTATCGGGCACCTGAGAGACCTGATGATCATTAAATCAACCGGGAAAGATGATCTGATTGATGAATCGGATTCGGTAAAAGAAAAATATTTAAGAGAAGCAGAGGATTTTTCTCAGGAACAGATAACAAGACTAATGAAAATATTATTCGAAGCTGAAAGCAGATTCAAATACTCATCAAATCAGAAAATATTATTTGAGTCAATACTTGCGGAATTGTGCAGAGTAAATTCTGAAGTTATAGACATTTCGAAAATACTCTCCGAAATTGAAGCAGTAAAAAAAAAACCTCTGACCGCTGATGGCAAAGTTTTAAAAGGGAATGAAAAGATTGAGCATGCTGAATCAGAGATCCGGTTAATCCCAAAAGACTTAAACGACAAATATTCTGCAAATGAAAATATTCCGGACAGAGAACTAAAGAAATTTAAACCTTCAATTGAAGCATCAGATTTAAATGAAAACCCTTCCTCTGAAACAATCTCATCTGAAGATCATTCTTCAAAAAATGAACATGAATTAATAGAAAAGATTAAAGAGCTTTTTGACGCAGTGGAATATAAAATCAATTAATCCGAAAATTTGAAAAACAAAATTAAATATTATACTGTAAAGAATAATTTTCTTGCTATTGATGAGAAGTATTCAAATTATACAGACTCCTATATTACTATCCTTCCTGTTCCTTATGAACAAACAACCTCTTACGGCAAAGGCACATCGAAAGGTCCCGGGGCAATATTAAATGCCTCGCATTATGTGGAATTTTTCGATGAAGAGCTTAACAGAGAGCTTTGCTTTGAAGAGGGCAGAGGGATATGTTCGCTGCATCCGCTTGAATTTAAAAATCTTAAAGGCACTAAAGCGCTGGATCTGATTTACGAAAAAGTAAAGTCTCTGATCAACGATAAAAAATTTGTTGTAACTCTCGGAGGCGAGCATTCAATTTCTACTGCACCGATAAAGGCTCATTGGGAATTCTATAAAGATCTTTCAATACTTCACTTTGATGCTCATTCGGATCTCCGCGAAGAATATGAAGGCTCGAAATTCTCTCATGCATCCTTTGCAGCGCGGGTTGCAGAATTTACAACAGCTATTACTCAGGTGGGGATCAGGGCGCAGTGTAAAGAAGAGTATGATTTCATAAAAGAAAAGAATATAAATACTTTTTATGCGTTCGAAATCCGTAGCGGAAAACACGGATTAGACTGGCAGTCAAAGGTTATAGAAACTCTCAAGAAAAATGTTTACATAACTTTTGATGTAGACTATTTCGATCCTTCCATAATGCCCTCTACAGGAACTCCGGAACCCAACGGTTTTTATTGGGATGAAACTATGAAGCTTTTGAAAATGCTGGGAGAAAAAAGAAAAGTCGTTGGCTTTGATGTAGTAGAACTTTCCCCGAGAAAAGATTTTCCGTATCCTGATTTTTTTACTGCGAAGCTGGTGTATAAAATGTTGAATTATTTCATACCTGGGTAAAACAGACCAGCAGACTAATACTCAATAATCAATAATCAATAATCATACCTTTACATTTTTCCACTTTCCTTTTGTAAACAGCCACAGCGTAAATAATCCTACAGATGTTTCCGAAATAAAAACTCCCCAGTAAACACCGAGATATTTCCAGTCCAGAATTATAGCCAGAAAATATGATAACGGAATCTGTATCATCCAGAAAAATACAAGGTTAATTATTGTGGGAGTTCTCGTATCGCCCGAGCCGTTGAACGCCTGGGTCGATACCATCCACCATCCGTAGACGAAATATGAAAATGAAAGTATACGCAGCCAGGATGAACCGATATGAATAATAACCTTATCATCAGAAAAAATTCTCATTAGTGATTCATTAAAGAAAAAGTAAATCAAAGAGACTATGACGAGAAAGATCATATTATAAAATCCTGCTCTCCATACGGCTGCTTCCGCACGATCGGGTTTTTCTGCTCCAAGATTCTGTCCGACCAGAGTTGCGGCGGCGTTGGATAATCCCCATGCAGGCATTAGTGTAAAGAGCATTAATCTGAGCGCGATGGTTGAAGCTGCGACAGCTTCGCTCCCGATATCAGAAAGTATTCTCATGAGAAATATCCATGATGACATACCGACAAACATCTGCCCTATCCCACCGATTGAAGTGCGTGCAATATTTAAAATAATTTTTGCATTCACTCTGATATCGGAAAGTTTTGCCCGTATGTGTTTTCCTCCATTGAAAAGGATCCAAAGCTGTATCAGCACTCCGATGCCGCGTCCTGTAGTTGTTGCAATTGCAGCACCCTGGATCCCGAACGCCGGAATAAAACCAAATCCGAAAATGAATACCGGGTCAAGAATAATATTTATTATGTTTGCTATCCATAGTATTCGCATTGCAATCGCGGCGTCTCCGGCTCCGCGGAATATGGCATTGATCACGAACAGAAGTACAATGACGGCATTCCCGCCAAGCATTATTTGTGTAAAATGATATCCGTGCACGAGTGCCCAGCTGTCGGCTCCCATGAACGCAAGCATATCTTTTGCAAAGAAAATTCCTGCAATAGAAAATGGGATCGAAGCAAGCAGCGCAAGTATAATTGCCTGAATGGCGGTGACGCCGGCATCTTTTCTGTTGCCTTCGCCAGTTCTCCGTGCAATGATCGCTGTAACTGCAGTTGCAAGTCCCATTGCAATGGAATAAAGAATGAACAAATATGTCTCTGTCAGACCGACAGTCGCCACTGCAGATGCTCCCAGCTTTCCGATAAAGTAAATGTCAACAAGTGCAAAGGTTGATTCCATAACAAGCTCAAGCATCATCGGAACAGCCAGCAGGAAGATGGCTTTCTTAATGCTTATCTTTGTATAATCGTCTTCTGTACCGCGAATGGCATTCATTAATAAATTCCACGACGACTTTTTCTTTATAGTTTTGGCTTTAGCCATATTTTAAAAAAAATATTTTTAAGATAGAATTCTCAAAACGAATATTGTATGCGAAATTATTTGATGTAT
>JBDTWU010000318.1:0-3256 GCA_040006535.1 bacterium
AATTGGTAAGTTCAAATATGAAGTCCGTGGTTTCATCAAGTGTGTCTGCAATATCATATTTTGCGGTAAGAAGCTCTGATAATTCTGTCATTAAAGTCTCACTGTCACCGATAATAAAAATTTTTTCCATTTTTAATTTAATATAAGTCCCGGATTATTGAATAATTCAGAGTTAAAAAATTATCTTGATAAAATATATCATAAGTATAAAAATAAATATTCCTCTAAAGATCCTGTCTGGATCCTTCACGAATTCCAGGATGTAAAAGACATTGAGATCATCGGGTTAATTACTTCCTGCTATGCTTACGGTCAGGTGGACCAGATAAATATTTTTATTAATAAATTTCTGAAAAGAATTAATCATAAAGTTCATGAATTTACTTCTAATTATTCTGAACTTAAAGATAAAAAATTTCTGGAAGGGCTATTCTACAGATTTAATAAATCTGAAGATCTTTCGATACTGATACTTAGTATAAAAAATGTATTATCAGGATACAGCAGTCTGCAGAATCTATTTCTTGAGAACTATGATCATACCGATAATAATATTCTGAAGGCGCTGACTCATTTTACAGACATACTCAGCAAAAATATTCCCGGAACGGCGGGCTATAAGTATCTTATACCTTCTCCTCTTAAAAACTCAACCTGTAAGAGACTGAATCTCTATTTAAGATGGATGATAAGATCGGATGACATCGATACAGGAATCTGGAATGAGAAAGCGGATAAGTCAAAACTTATCATGCCTGTAGATACCCATATTTACAGAATAAGCCGCAGTCTTAAATTAGTAAAAAGAAAATCCTGTGATATGAAATTTGCAATTGAATTAACGGAAAGGCTGAAGAAATTTGATAACGACGATCCCCTGAAGTATGATTTTGCTTTATGCCACATTGGAATTGAAAAGAAAATCCCGGAATTTACTTTATAGTATTATAATAAAATTGTATCAGACTTATTTTTTAAGCTGTACTGACATTTAAAAATATCAATTCCTTTTCCAAACATCCCACCGAATATATCCCCGGTCTTATTCAGTCGTTTCTTAATAGTTTTCTGATTTCAGTAAAATTTTTTTAGCGGAGATTTATATTCTGCATCAGTGCTAAGATCTTTTCACAGCTGGTATTCCATAAAAATAATTTGCTTTCATTAGAAACTAAATTTCATTATTTTATAAATCCTGAAGTATAATTATTGTCAGTATAAATCTATTCAGATAATCTAATAAAGATAATATTGAGATTTAAATTTTTTTCACTCTTCATACTTTATTTACTCCTTTGTAATACTTCTTACTCACAGATTTTTCCCAGATTTTCAATAGCGGGCGGTCCTACAGCCGGTTGGTTTTACAATAATACTGATGATCTGAATGCTGAGATCAGAAGAATCTCATTGCCGGAATTTTCAAAGGGCGGATTTTTTATTCTTGGAGGGGGAGGATTTATTGATCTTCCTCTGAAACATATACAATGGCTTAGAGTTGGCGGCTCAGGTGAAGGATTCACTTCTCAAAAACAAATTACTTCGACAGACAATGTAGTAAAGACAGCCTATTACAAATACCGGGCAGGCGGAATTACATTAGATTATGTAAAACAATTTGGAAAGAGAGTTGAAATGACTTTCGGTGCTCATATTGCTACAGGTACCTTATCGGTTGAGCTTTTTCAGAGAGCACCGGGCTTTGGTAACTGGACTTCTATTTTCAATGAATTTACCGGAGCGGGTTTAACAGAAAATCCTTCACGAAAATTAAGTCTGAGATTTTATTCAGCGCGCCCGCAGATAGGTCTTGGGGTTTTTGTTACACCATATCTTTATGCAAAATTAAATGCGGGGTATCAGTTCTCTACAAATTCTGACTGGAAAGTAGATGACGAGGTTCCCGTTACTAATGCCCCTTCAGGAATAAAGGCAGACGGATTTATTATTAACTT
Organism: bacterium; assembly: GCA_040006535.1. Classification (GTDB taxonomy): domain Bacteria; phylum Bacteroidota; class Ignavibacteria; order Tepidaquicellales; family Tepidaquicellaceae; genus JAGPCH01. The sequence goes on from JBDTWU010000318.1 coordinate 1,956, forward strand.
CGGATTAAACTTCGGTTTGTTTACAAAATAATTTATGAAAAATATTCTTGTGACCGGTGGGGCAGGATTCATCGGCAGTAATTTTATTAAATATTCGCTGGATAACTTTGATTATAATGTAGTAAATTTTGATAAGCTGACATATGCCGGCAACTTAGAAAATCTTGTAGACATTGAATTCAATGACAGGTATAAGTTTATTAAAGGAGATATTTGTGATAAAGATGAAGTTGAATCAGCTGTGAAGGAAAACAGCATTGATACAATTATTAATTTTGCAGCCGAGTCGCATGTTGACAGAAGCATTCTCGGAGCTAAAGAATTTATCAATACTAATGTAGCGGGCACTCATGTACTTCTTGAGGTATTAAAGGAAAATGGCGTGGAAAAATTTCTTCAGGTTTCAACAGATGAGGTTTACGGATCGCTGCCTGAAGACAAAAAAGAAATTAAATTCACAGAGCAGACGCCTATAACAACTAACAGTCCTTATTCGGCCAGCAAAGCCTCAGCAGATCTTATTTGCAATTCTTTTTATCACACATTTCAGCTGCCGATATTAATCACAAGATGTTCTAATAATTATGGTCCGTATCAATTTCCTGAAAAGCTTATTCCTCTTATGATTGCAAAAGCAATTGAAGGCGAGCATCTTCCTGTGTATGGTGATGGAAAGAATATAAGAGACTGGTTATATGTAGACGATCATTGCTCAGCAATCATGACTGTGCTTCAGAAAGGGAAAGACGGTGAAGTATATAATATCGGAGGAAATAATGAATGGTATAATATAGATATTGTAAAGCTTATCCTTAAAAAGCTCGACTGTTCTGAGGATCAGATCATGTATGTGAAAGACAGGCCCGGCCATGACAGAAGATATGCGATAGATTCCTCCAAAATTATGACAGAGCTCGGATGGGAACCAAAGTATAATTTCGAAGAAGGCATAGAGCAAACCATCAACTGGTATAAAGAAAATACAGAGTGGCTGAAGAAAATAATGAGCGGTGACTATTTGAAATACTATGAAGAGAACTATGGCAATAAAGTCTGAAGTGAGATAAGGCGGGCTTAGACTTAATTTTTTTTTATAATTATTTTTTGTTGTTGCACTTTAAAATACAGTATGTCAATCAGAATTGAAAATTTAACTAAATACTACGGCACGCAGGCCGCAGTAAAGGATATATCATTTGAAATTAATACCGGAGAGATAGTTGGCTTCCTCGGACCAAACGGTGCCGGTAAATCCACTACAATGAAAATGATAACTACTTATCTTACCCCCTCTTCCGGAA
>JBDTWU010000319.1:0-7927 GCA_040006535.1 bacterium
CCGGTTAATGATAATTTAAAAGCAGCGGATGAAAATGACGAAGAAGATGAAATAAAGCAGGATAAAGCCGCTGATTTCAAAAAGAACACGAAAGAAAAGAAGGGATTACAACCTGATGCAAAAGGAAATCAGGAAAAAACGGATGAGAAAACTTATTCTGAGAATATAAAACATCAAAATGAAAAGGATTACTCACAAAATAATGAAACCTATGACAAACATAATAATATCAATGATATCCGTGATTCCAAGCTGAATCCTGAAACAGAAACCCAATTTCAGGCACCAGATCCCGATGAACCCAAAATCAACAATAATAAGGCTGAGAATTTAAGAGGTTCGGGAAACAAAATGAAAAATAAAAATCAGCCACTTTAAAATCGGATTCGACTTTAAGAGCATAAATTATAGAATTTCTAAATCTTAAAATTTAATTATAAATAAAAATGGCCAAAGTAAAATCATTTGAAGATTTCTTCATCGAAGAATTAAAAGACCTTTATAGTGCTGAAAAGCAAATTACAAAAGCTTTACCAAAGATGGTAAAAGCTGCGTCTTCACAAGAGCTGAAAGAAGCGTTTCAAAGTCATTTGAAAGAGACAGAAAATCAGATCTCCAGATTGGAAAAAATTTCAAAGGATCTTGGAAAGCCACTTTCCGGAAAAAAGTGTAAAGCTATGGAAGGCTTACTTGAGGAAGGAAAAGAGGTAATGGAAGAAGTAATAGATCCTTCAGTGATGGATGTTGCCCTTATTTGTGCTGCACAGAAAGTAGAGCATTATGAAATAGCAAGTTATGGTTGTGCAAGGACATATGCACGACTGCTGGAAAATCAAAGTGCTGTAGACTTACTTACTGAAACCTTAGAAGAAGAAGGAAACGCCGATAAAAAATTAACAGCTATATCAGATGAATTGAATGTTGAAGCCTTAGAAGAAACCGAATAATTTTTGTAACAAAGAGCTCACGTTCTTATTCAATTCCACTCAAACACACATCAAAAAATCTGCCCGTGCAATAATTATTGGGGAATAATTACGGGCAGATTTTCCTTTTTAAAAAAAGAAGGACTTAAAATGTTGCCTTGAAAATGAAATTTCCTGTAGTATATATTACAACTTAAAACGTACATTAAATTATGAGAAATTTTATACTTGGTTATATTTCTTACATTTTTGTAATTGGAAGTTCTGTAGCAGTATCAATTATAAAATTAAAATTTAAGGAGGAAGAAGATTGGAAAAGGAGATGAAAACTGTTCCTGAACTTATACAAAAGCTTCGTGAAAAGCATTTCATTCATGATTTTTGTGTAAAGGACCATAGCTTGTACTGCAACGAGACGAGTGAAACATTTTCCGAGGAAGAGCTTCTTATAGAAAGGATATACAGATATGAAGGCGACTCTGATCCCGGTGATACAACAATTGTTTATGGAATTACCGCGAAGAGCGGAACACAGGGTGTTCTGATTGATGCTTATGGAACTTATGCGGATCCGAAAATTGCAGAGGTCATTAAAAAAATCCCTGTCCGGGAGGTTGATGAAAATCAGGTTACATCATGAGCACACTCAAAGAAAAAATTTTATTTCCGTTAAGCTCCAAGTATGATAAGGAATGGATTATAAAACATTCTTTAGGTGAAAATGTTTTGTACAATCTGGAGAGTCTGACCGATGCTCTTGAGATTAATCCCGGTATGAAAATCCTTGACCTCGGATGTGGCAAAGCTATAAGCTCAATATTTCTGGCAAAAGAATTCGGAGCTAAAATCTGGGCTGTTGATCCTAAAATATGTCCAACTGCCAATTACCGGAGAATAAAAGAAATGGGGCTCGAAGGGCAGATACAACCGCTACGCCTGAATGCAAGAAAATTACCTTTCGCATCGGAATATTTTGACATAATTCTTGCAGTGGACTCCTTCATGTATTACGGTAAGGATTTTGAATTTACCAGATATATAACAAACTTCCTAAAAACCAGCGGTCAAATCGGTATTGTAGATATTTGCACATGCACCGGCTATTCGAGTATTGGAAATCTGAATGAATCTGAATCTGATCCTGATGAGAACCTTTATTTTGCCCGGTCTCTTAAATGGTGGTATGATCTCTGGAATGCAAGCAGTCTTCTGGAAGTTAATGTAGCAGAGATTATTCCGGCAAATAAATTTATTAAAGAAGAGTATATAAAAGTCTGGGCTGAATCGGGCAAAGAAGATGCAATTGCTGAAGAATTGTCAGAGGATGCGCAAAGTAATATTAATATCTTCAGGATGGTTGCGAGAAAATGTGAACCTCAACTTATATAATTTAATAAAACCCCGCAAAAATCTATCCTATAATTTCCTGATGATTCCCCAACCTGGCTTTTCATGTTCTTAAGTGAATTATGTAAGTTTTTATTTAAGTTATGTAATAAAATTTTCTACGGTAATTTATATCTTTGTATAAAAAATTTAAATTTATTGAAAACTACGGATCAATTTTAATGATCTAATTTTTAATTTTTTCAATCATGGGATAATGTTCTCGATTTTATACCTTTGCGTTGTTTGATAAGAAATTATTCCGAGAAGGCAATTTCAGATACGATATTGTAGGGGCATTTGTTAAACAAAGAACTTACCTGACAATTTTCTCTACCCCAGAGTTTTAAAAACGCATTATGCAGGCAAGTCAGCTATCCCCAAAAAGAAACATGTTGTAGAAAAGTTTAAAAATTATTTTTAATTTGTTGTCTAATCGCTCCTTAATCTCAAAAATGTTTAAATAAATTTTTTTACAGTACCTGAAATAATCTTAACATGTACAATTAATTTCAAAATAAATTACCATTTTATGCAGCAGAATACCGCGCTAAGCATTCTTCCTACTATATGTAACGAATCTGTTTCAGAACATGATCTTCAGCTTTTGAGAAGGATTGCAAATAAGGATGCTTCCGGTTTAAGTGAGTTGTATGATATACATTCCAAATGTTTATACACCATTATATATTATATTCTGCGGGATGTGAATTTGGCAGAAAAACTTCTTCAGGAAGTATTTATTCAGATCTGGGAAAAAATTGATTCTTTTGACAAGGCACTCGGTAATCCACTGACATGGATGATAAGAATTGCAAGAAATAAATCAATTGAAAGCAAAAGAAATAATAGTGTTAATATAATCCGTGAAGCTGATCTTGAAAGAGTAATGAGTCTATCCGAAGATTCAGAGTTCTTTATTTCCGATGATACTCCAACTTCGAATACAGGGCATGATGAAATCTTAAACGCATTAAAATCTCTAAACCAGACTCAACGCGACCAGATTGAATTTACGTATTTGAGAGGATATTCTCAGTCAGAGCTATCCCGGCATTTTGACATCCCTTATGAAACTGTCCGGATAAATATGAGAGCAACTATGATTTTATTGAGAAAAAAATTAAAAAATCTCATATAGGATTCTTATAATCTTACCATTTATTTCAAATCAATTGCACCATAACGTTTATGCTCTTTATTAAATTCTCTGAGTTATTTCCTACAGAGAAATGCTTATCCCCAAATCTGAAAGTAGATAAGTAAAAAAGCGGCAACAGTCATTAACACGAATGTAATAAATCCCAGAATATTTGATAATTTACCATTCGTAAATTTTCCCATAACTTTTTTGTTGTTGGAGATGTGCAGTATGATCCCAATAATGACCGGAGATGTAATGCCATACAGTATTGCCGTATATATTAATGCCTGTATCGGACTGATGCCTATAAAATTTATACTGAGGCCAATAATAAGAGATATAATTATTACCAGATAAAAAGGTTTTGCCTCATAAAATTTTTTATCCAGTCCTCCGTCCCAGCCGAATGTTTCTGATATAATATAAGATAGTGACCCGCTAAGAACCGGTATAGCCAGAAAACCCGTTCCAATAATTCCCGCTGCAAATAAGTAGTAAGATATTTTTCCCGCCAGAGGTTCTAATGCTTTGGCAGCCTGCTCTACAGTATCAATCTTGTGAACCCCTCCCTTGAATAAAACGGTTCCTGCTGTAAGCATGATAAAGAACATTACCAGATTAGAAAAAAGCATACCTGTTATCACATCCAAATCCATTTTTTTAATCACTTTTTTATCTACTTTTAAATTTCCATTCGTATGCTTGACATCTTCTGCTTCCATTGTTACCTGCCAGAAAAATAGATAAGGGGAAATGGTAGTTCCTAAGATGGCAACAAGGATGCTTATAAACTCTTTATTAAATACAATTGTAGGAATCAAAGTGCTCTTAAAAATATCGCCCCAGTTTTGTTTTGAAAGAAAGGGAACAATTAAATATACGAGAAGAGATATACATAGATATTTTAACCATGAAGCAATTTTCTGATAAGGCAGATAGATGATCATGACCAACAATATACCTGTGAAGGCAAATGTAAAAAAATATGGAGGAATGGAAGGAATAATAAGATTAGCAACAGCTCCCATTCCCGCAATATCCGCTCCAATGTTTAATACTATTGCCGGAAAAGTAAACACCATCATGATGTATAAGACCAGCCTTGAATAATTCTTGCGTATATTACCTGTTAAACCCTGAGATGTAACTATTCCAATCCTTGCACACATCTCCTGAATTGCTGCCATCAAAGGAAAAGTTATAAGTGCAGTCCACAATGTAGATAACCCAAACTGGGCTCCGGCTTGTGAATATGTTGCAATACCTGAAGGGTCGTCATCGCTTGCACCAGTTATCAAACCCGGACCCAGAATATTAAAAAACTGTTTTACTTTGGATTTCTTTGCACGTTTGCTCATGAATTTTTTTAACATTAAAAATTTAAACTGACAAAAACAAAATATACTTCAGTACTTTAATGTCAGTAACTGGATTTATATAAAATACCTTTCGTGATTGTGATACGTGATTCACTGAAATTAATACTGCGGATTTCTTTACAGGATTCAATCAAATCAACAAATTATTATTGATTGACAATTTGCATACCAAAATAAAAATTTATATTTTCTTAACTATAGTTTAATATCTAATTTAGTAGGATTCTTAAAACTTGTGTTTTATATAGATTAATCTTATGTAATAAAGATATATTCTATTAGGAAGATTTCACTATTCTTTCATCTATTGTTTACTATAAATCCCCCAACTGTAAGTTCTCTCAAATCATATTTATTAAAAAAATCACAATGAACTTTCATGTAAATTTATTCAGATTTACTTTAAAATTTAGTATATGTGACTCCAATGTCTTAACTATGACATTTAAAATAATTATTTTTTATAATTTCTCCAATAATTTTAATATTATTGCTTTAAAATATGGCACATTGTTTGACATAGTAAAAATGTCATAAATAACAAGCAGTTTACAAAGCATAAAATCATTTTAGCCGCTCATAAAAAAATCTTTTAAGAATTATTTGTGAAGGATATTTATTTATTTATAGTATCAAATGAATAAAATATTGATTAATTAATTGCTGTTTCAACTCTGATATTTTCAGATAAATCCCTTTACTGTTACGGTGCACAGGACAATTCTAAATGGATTTTAACCGCATATTTTTACTTTGCAAAATTTATATTGATAAAAATGGATCTTATATGTTTTTCACACCTTCGATGGGACTTTGTGCATCAAAGACCCCAGCATCTTCTGACAAAATTTTCTTCAGCTTACCGCATCTTTTATATTGAAGAGCCCATATATGATACAGAAAAAGATAATTTAACATTTCAAACTGAAAACGGGATCTGGATAGTAAAATTGCATCTGAGTGGAAATAATTACGACCATGATATTTTAATAAGGCAGAAAAATTTACTTAATGCTTTTTTCCTAAAATTAAATATTATAAAATATATTTTCTGGTACTATACTCCAATGGCTCTGCCTTTAGGAGAAGATTTTTCTCCTGATTTAATCATATATGATTGCATGGATGAGCTGGCAAATTTCAGATTTGCACCACCGGAATTAAAAGAGCTTGAAACCAGGCTTATTGCGGAATCCCATCTAGTTTTTACCGGAGGCAAATCTTTATTTAACAAAAAGAAAGGTTTACATGACAGTGTCTATTGTTTTCAAAGCAGCATAGACAAGAACCATTTTTCAAGGGGACAAAATTTTCGGGAAGATCCCCCGGATCAGGTTCAAATCCCTCATCCGAGGCTTGGATATTTTGGAGTGCTGGATGAAAGACTGGATCTTGCATTAATAAGAGAAATGGCGATGAAACAGCCGGAGTGGCAATTTATTTTTATAGGTCCGGTTACAAAGATAGATCCTGATTCACTTCCACGGGGAAAAAATATTCATTATCTTGGCTATAAGGATTACAAAGTCCTTCCTGATTATCTTTCGGGATGGGATATTGCGCTGATGCCCTTCGCTATTAATGAGTCCACTGATTTTATCAGCCCTACAAAAACACCGGAATATTTGGCAGCCCATAAACCTGTTATTTCAACTCCTATCGCCGATGTAGTGGATCCATATGGAAAACTTGAATTAGTAAATATTGCATCAACTTCGGATGAATTTATTGCAGCTGCAGAAAAAGAATTCAATTCATCTAAGGAAGAGTGGAAAAAAAATATTGATACCTTTCTCGCCAATACTTCCTGGGAAATTACATTTCAGCAAATGCACAGGCTTATATTAGAGAAACTTGAGGGCAAAAAAATTATGCGGGACGCTAAAGAGTATACTCTTTGAGAATATGAATATCAAAATGAATGTTAAAAATAATGTTGAAGTGTGGGGAGGTATGGAGTGTACTATTAACCGCATCGGGAACACGTATGTCGATCAGCTTGAGCTTGCCGGACATTATACAAGAAAAAATGATCTTGAATTATTACCTTCTCTTGGTATTCGGGCACTTCGCTATCCGATCCTGTGGGAAAAATACCAGCCTGTAAAAAATGAGGAAATTGATTTTGGAAGTCTTCCGGCTAATCTCTTAAAATTAAAGCAGCAAAATATTGAGCCTATCGCTGGACTTTTACATCATGGCAGCGGTCCAGCTTTTACAAATTTACTGGATGATAATTTTCCCTTCATGTTTGCAGAATTTGCCGCGAAAGTTGCTCGTCGATTTACCTTCGTGGAATATTTCACACCCATAAACGAACCGCTTACCACGGCAAGATTTTCCGGATTATACGGCCATTGGTATCCACATCATTGCAACGAATTCAGTTTTTTAAAAATGTTGCTGAACCAGCTCAAGGGTGTCGTACTGGCAATGCATGAGATCAGAAAAATTATTCCGGCAGCAAAACTGATTCAGACAGAAGATCTTGCAAAAGTATTCAGCACTCCTGTTATGAAATATCAGGCTGACTTTGAAAATATCAGAAGATGGCTGACATTTGATATTTTATCCGGTCACTTGACAATTGAACATCCGTTTTGGAAATATATTATTGATACGGGAATCCCGGTAAGCATGTTAGACTTCTTTCAGAAAAATCCATGTACGCCTGATATACTAGGTGTAAATTATTATATAACATCGGAAAGATATCTGGAAGAGAATGTTAAAAAGTATCCATTTGAAATGAAAGACAGGAATAATTTTGATTTATATGATGATACAGAAGCAGTAAGAGTGGAGATAAATAAAAAAACGGGTCTGAAAGAACGGCTTAAAGAGATCTGGTTCAAATACCGGCTGCCGATTGCTGTTACAGAAATTCATATAAACTGTCATCGCGAGGAGCAGATGAGATGGTTTTACGAAGCATGGAAAGATTGCGTAGATCTGAGAAATAATGGTGTTGATATCAGGGCGATTACAGCGTGGTCGCTATTCGGCTCATTTGGATGGGACCGGTTATTAACAGGGGAGCAGTTTAAATATGAAACGGGGGTATTCGATATATCTTCAGGCAAGCTGCGTGA
>JBDTWU010000320.1:0-2174 GCA_040006535.1 bacterium
CGATGATTGTGATTTGTTTACATCATCATTAGGATGTAACACTTTATTTTTATCATCAAGCTTTCCTCCGTTGATCACATGTCCGCGGTTTGCAATAACTTCATTTAAATTCATATTGGTCTGAGTCCCTGAGCCTGTCTGCCATACCGTGAGAGGAAACTGATCGTTCAGCTTTCCTTCCAGAATTTCATCTGCAGCCCGTGAAATTAATTTTACTTTATCACTGCTTAAAATCCCGGATTCTTCATTTGCTTCAGCTGCTGCTTTTTTCAGGATCGCAAAAGCATTGATGACCTCTTTTGGCATCAGGTTGTCCCCGATTTTAAAATTATCTTTAGATCTCTGTGTCTGCGCACCCCAGAATTTTTCAGACGGGACTTTAACTTCTCCCATCGTGTCGTGCTCGGTTCTGTATGAGGACATGATGTTTGTACTTAATTTATTTCAAAATAAACATTATAGAAATAAAAATCCGCAAACAAGTTTGTATTAAAATAAATCAGAATCACATCCGTCCAAAACGATTATATATAATTAAAAATAATTTATAAAACTCAAAACGGTCCTGTCCAGAATAAATATTCTGAATTTGATTAACTTTAAATTCGCATTGTAATCCCCTAACCCCTCTTTAAAAATGTCATCTTGTTATTAATTCAATTAATGCTTTATATTAGTTATTTTGAAACTAAATTTTAATGTAGGTGCAGATAAAAAAGAGCTTGTGTACATTTACCGGAAAGATAATCGACTACGCAGGATTATTCCCGCCGGCAAATTTAAATTTAAAAAATGCCTTTGGAAATTATTTAAAATACTTAGATGAGAATTATAACTTCATGCTCTCAAAGTTTATTTGCCCTGTATCCCTTTTCCCTGAATTGAAAGATCTGGTTTCAGAAGTTCCTTCACGGGATCTTAAAATTATTATTTCAGCCCTTGGAAGAGGCGGAAGCGATCTAAATTCATTTAAGAAAAATCTTGAAGAAGATCTTGCTATATGGAATAAATTTGTTTCCGGTCTTAAGGAAAATATTAATGTAAATTCGTTTGAAGTTAAAATTCCAATAGAAATTATTTCTTCCTGCGACTCAGATAATATTGCTCTTTTCCTGGACAGCTTATCTAATAATATAAAGCAGCAGATCTCTCAACCGGTAATGATTTTTGTTGAAGGATCTTCTAACGATAAATGGAAAGAGAATACGGTTTCTTTGATCAACGGAATAGAAATTCATAATCAAAAAAATTTCGACACCGGCTTTAAGCTCAGGACCGGAGGAACAGAAGCGAATGCATTTCCATCTTCTCATCAGATTGCATTTTCAATCAGGAAATGTCTCGATCGGAAAGTACCGATGAAATTTACTGCAGGTCTTCACCATCCCTTCCCCCATTATGACAGTGAAATAAATGCAGCGATGCATGGGTTTGTAAATGTTTTCGCATCAGGAATAATTGCAATGAGACATGATATTTCTGATAGTGTCCTGGAAGAAGTACTGAATGATAAGAACCCTTTAAATTTTATTTTCACAGATGACAATTTTTCATGGAATAACTGGAAAGTTGAAATTGCCGACATTGAATATGCCCGGAAAGATCTTGTTCTCTCATACGGAAGCTGCAGCTTTGATGAACCCGTGGAAGATTTGAAATCGCTTCACTTACTTTGAATTACCTAACTTTAAATTTTTTACTTTAAAATAATGTCTGACAATTCCAAATTAGTATCTTTTATAAATACAGATCCTGATTCTCACTTCCCTATTCAAAATTTGCCTTACGGAATTTTCAGAACTGAAAAAAACACCGGTTCAAGAGCATGCGTTGCAATCAGTGATATGGTGCTTGACCTTGCAGTACTGGAAGACAGGAAATTGTTTGAGAATATTTTTTCAAATGAGAATGAGAAGCATATTTTTTCAGGTCCTTCCCTGAATAAATTTATGTCCCTGGGTAAAGAAGTATGGCATGAGGTCAGGGTGAAATTGCAAAGTTTATTGAGTGGTTCCGATCCCCTCCTGAAAGAAGATGAAGATCTCAGGAAAGAATGTTTGCTTCCTTTTAAAAATGTCGAAATGTGCATGCCTGTGGCAATCGGAGATTATACTGATTTTTATTCATCCAAAGAACATGCAACAAATGTCGGAATAATGTTCAGAGGAAAGGAG
>JBDTWU010000321.1:0-6438 GCA_040006535.1 bacterium
AAGTCTGTGAAAATGATGAGTTCCTGTTTCTTTCTTCACAGAATATCTACCTCTGTTATAAAAGTGTGAGCTTATCCCTCTTTGAACATTCTCAACAATCGCTTCATCCTCTCTCTCAACTTTATCCAATCCTGCACCGGCACCTTTCTCTAATCTGGATTCATTCCATACATAAGTTTCGAAAGATATTTTTGATAGATCCGGTCTGATCGGTATTACTTTATTAATGGACAAGCCCCAAGGATAAAAATTAAACATTATATTAGGGAATATCCAGAAATAGTAAGCGGAGATTTTCTTCGGATTGTCAGTTGAATCTTCAGGAAGGTCAAAACAATCCTCTCCTCCCTTTGCAATTCCTAATTGAAGACTTGAAAATCTGTAAAGCTCTGTTGTATAATTTGAATAATCAAGAGCAGCGTTCAGTGAATTATGAACATAAGGAATGTGGAAACCTTCTAAATAATTTTCACAATACAAAGCCCAGTGTGCTTTTACAATATATTCTCTGGATAATGAAGAATCATAAGTGAATTTTTCCAGTGGAAGCCATGACATTCTTGAACACATATCACCAATAAAATTCTGTACAGGCGAAATGGGATTTAATGAAACAAATAAAAATTTTTCCCAGGTATTGAACGGGATGTTTTTGAGATTTTCTTTTTCAGAAGGAAAATTTTTAACATCATTGAATTCCGGCATAGAATAAAATTTCCCGTCAAGCTCAAATTTTCTGCCATGATACCTGCAGGTAATATTTTTTTCTATACATTTGCCTTCAATAAGAATATTACCCCGGTGAGTACAGACATTCGACAGGCAATGTAAGTTATCGTTTTTGTCACGGGATAAAATCAGTGGTTCATCGAGAAAGTCTTCCAGCAGGTAAAATGGATAGATCATTCCGGGCACTTTTGCAGAATCAGTATCTCCGGCAAATTGCCAGCTTCTTGTAAAGATCTTTTCTTTCGAAAGTTCAAAATATTTTTTTTCTGTATAGAATTCGGATTGTAAAGTTTCTGCGATTGAGATGTCTTCGTCAATATGAAATAAATTCATTCAGGTTATTAGGATTATAAAAATCATAAAATAGCAGAGTAAAACAAAACATAGTAATAAATCTACTGTCTAACTCTTTTCTTCCCAGATCATACAAAGATTGACAATAGTTTCAACAGTCTTGTGCATATCCTGAACCGAAACCCATTCCAGTGTTGAATGAAACGCATGTTCTCCGGCGAATATATTAGGACACGGAAGGCCCATGAATGACAACCGTGAACCGTCAGTTCCACCTCGAATTGATCCCAGCGATGGTTTTATTCCCGCTCTCTCAATTGCTTCAATTGCATATTCGATGATCTTCGGATCTTTGTCAAGAATGATTTTCATATTTCTGTAGGATTTTTCAACTTTAAAATCAACATAAGATTTTTTATAATTTTTCAGTACATCTTCAGTAATTTTTCTTAATATATTTTCCTTCTTAGTTAATCCTTCATCTTCAAAATCTCTTATTATAAATTTGATAAATGCACTGTCAACTTCCGCCTTTACTGACACCGGGTGAATGAAACCCTTTCTACCTTCAGTGGATTCAGGTGACAGATATTCTTTAGGCAATCCGGAAATTATTTCACTGCAAATTTTTATTGCATTTTCCATTTGATCTTTAGCAAATCCCGGATGGATGTTGAAACCTTTTATATTCATAGTAACCGAATCCGCTGAGAAAGTTTCATCTTCCAGACTGCCCAGATCGGCACCGTCAATAGTATAACCAACTTCTGCCCCAAGCTTTTTCATATCTACTTTATCCACTCCTTTACCCACCTCTTCATCAGGTGTAAACAGGATCCTTATCTTACCATGCATAATCTCGGGATGTGTCACGAGAAAATTTGCAGCATCCATAATTTCTGCTATTCCCGCTTTGTTATCAGCACCTAGAAGTGTTGTTCCGTCTGTAGTGATAATGTCATTTCCAATCTGATCCTTGAGCTGAAGATGCTCATCTGCTTTGATTATCTGACTTTTTTTTCCCGGTAAAATAATATCACCGCCACGGTAATTTTTATGGACGATCGGGTTAACATTTTTTCCTGTTACATCAGGTGAGGTATCCATATGAGAACAGAAGCAAAGTACCGGAACTCTTTTGTTAGTGTTGGAAGGTATTGTAGCATATACATATCCGTATTCATCGAGTTCGGCATCCTTTATTCCAATTGCTTTAAGCTCTGCAACCAAAACTCTTCCAAGGTCTTTCTGCTTTTGTGTTGTAGGATGAGTTGATGAATCGTGGTCGGATTGTGTATCAATTTTCACATAACGGAGAAATCTCTCTTCACAGGTGAAGTCGATCTTTAATTTGGTCATTAAGGATTTTTAATTTTAATATTAAAATTTATAGTTTAAAAAGACACTTAAAAAACTTTGTAGTGTGTATTCTGATAATTTATAAAACCTCCTGCATCTAGTACTTAAAACTAAAATTTACAAATTTAATATTTTTCACTTCTTTATCTTTTCATCTTTATCATTTAAAATTTCCTCAAACTTCCAATATTTACTTGTGTTTTATATTTGACGTTTGACGTTTGACGTCAAATTTCTTAAATTTGGAAAATAAATTATCAATATGAATTACTATTTTATCACCGGCACAAGCCGAGGCATCGGAAAAGCCTTAGCAGATGAGCTTTTACAAAATAAAGATAATTTTGTTTATGGAATCTCGAGATCGAAGACAATTGATAAGGATAATTACTTTCACTATTTGATAGATCTTAGTGGAGTGAACAAAGTTAAAAATTTTAAATTTTTTGATTTGGAAAAACCTGATTCTATTACTTTGATTAATAACTCCGCTTCAATTGGAGAAATTATACATGTCGGAAAAGCAACTCAGGAGGAAATAATTAATAATTACAATATTAACATCGTGAGTCCTGCTCTCCTTATAAATAGTTTTTTGAAAAAATATCAATCCAGTAAATGCAGGAGAATTATAATGAATATAAGTTCAGGTGCAGCAAAAAGTCCTGTTGAATCCTGGAGTACATACTGCGCTTCAAAGTCCGCGCTGGCAATGCTTAGCGAAGTCGTAGACCTCGAGCAGAAATTAAATCATCCTGCTGATCCGGTATTTATATTTTCAGTCGCCCCCGGTATAGTTGACACCCAAGCCCAGAGGATTATAAGAAGCACACCCTCGGAAAATTTCAGCAAAGTAAACAGATTTATAGAATTTAAAGATAATAATGAATTGTCCGATCCTAAAGATGTAGCAAAGAAGCTATTATTGATTTTAAACTCGCCGGAAAATTTCAGGAATGTAGCATTGGATGTCAGAAACTTTTGAATATTTATTTTTTTAAAAAAAATTTAACATAAAAATTAATACTATCATTACACAAGTAAAATATTTTACTTTCATTCAGCATACTTAACATCTCCGAATGTTCAAATACAATTAATACAGTAGATAACATTTTAACAAATTTGTCTTGAATAACTTTTCACATAAAGCTATTTTTAATCATTGATGACCTTTTAAAATATTTTTTAGAAATAATGGATACAGCAACATTTGGCCAGATCGATTTAAATATCAACGAAGATTTTAATTTATTCCAAACTCTTTCAACGAAGGAGAATATTGATAATCCTTACCCGATATATCATCAGCTTAGAAGTTTTGACCCTGTATACTTTATGAAATCTCCAACAGGATTTCTGTCGGAAAATATCTGGATACTTACAAGGTATGAAGATATATCAAATGTATTGATAAATAAGAAATTCGGAAGAGGAAATAAGTTCGGAAAAATAAAAGAAGATTCAAAATATTATCACAAGCTGAATTCTCTGACACAGATGCGGCAGCACTGGGTCACATTTTTAGATCCGCCGGATCATACACGTATCAGAAATTTTATCAATAAAGCTTTCTCTCCAAAAATGGTTTCAAATATGAAGCCTGTAATTACATCAGTTGCGAATTATCTTATGGAAAATTTTGGCTCTTCAGGGACTGAGCTTATTAGTGAATTCTCATATCCACTGACTGCAATTACAATTGCTGAACTGTACGGAGTTCCCCGTGAAGACCGGAATATTCTTGATAAATGGGCTATGCAGATAGTAAGAACTTTAGACGTAGTGACAAATCAGTTCAGTCAGGAAGATCTACAGAATATTTATCAATCTGCAAAGGAAGTTAAAGATTATTTCCGGAAAGTAGTAGAAGAGAAAACAAAACATCCGAAAGACGACCTTATAAGTAAATTAATTTCTGTAAAAGACAAAGATGACAGGCTTAGTAAAGAGGAAATTGTTTCTACGCTGGTCCTTATGCTAATGGATGCGCACGAAGCTCCGAGAAATCTTATCTCGAACGGGGTTTTCGCATTATTGAATAATCCAGGTGAGAAAGAAAAATTAAAGAGGAATCCGGAGCTGATAGAAAATGCTGTGGAAGAATTTCTTAGATACGACAGTCCTTCACAATTCACAGGAAGAAGAACACATGAAGATGAAATTATTGGGGGCAAGGAAATAAAAAAAGGTGTTCAGTTGATTTGCATTCTCGGAGCAGCTAATCGTGATCCGGCGAGATTTGAGAATCCTGATGAATTGGATATTGAAAGAAAAAATTTGTTGCCGCTTTCATTCGGAGGCGGGATACATTTTTGTGCCGGAGCAGGCCTTGCCAAGATCGAGGCTCAGATAGGTATTAATCTCTTACTCGAAAATTATCCGGATATGAAATTACAACCAAGTGAATATCATTACCACGAATCACTTCATTCAAGAGGTCTTGTAAGTTTGGAAGTTCACCTTTAATAAACTCTTCGATACAATTAATAATCTTGTGTATTTTTGTATTGTCACACTTATCAGGCAGGATTGTCTATAATTGTATATGATATAGAATGATATAGATATAATAGAACGAATTTATACTTGCTATTGTTCTATTAATTAAATTATTTAGATCAAATCAAATTCACTCCCTTATGACACACGAAAAATTATTTTCCAAAATATTGTTTGCTATATTAATCGGTTTATTTATTAACACAAACATAAACGCACAATCCGCAGCAATATTTGGACAAAATAAAGTTCAGTATAAGAAGTTCGAATGGAAGTATATTAAGACAAAGCATTTTGATATTTATTTCAGCCAGGACGGAGAAAAACTAGCTGAATTTACCGGACATGTTGGAGAAAATGCATTAAAGAATATTTCTGATAACATTGATTACAAGATAAGTAACCGGATACCGATCGTAGTTTACAATTCTCATAATGACTTTCAGCAAAATAATGTCATTGATGAATATTTACCGGAAGGTGTGGGAGGTGTAACGGAACTATTTAAGAACCGGGTGAATGTTCCTTTTGAAGGGGATTATGAAAAATTCAGACACGTAATCCATCATGAATTGCTTCACGCATTCATGAATGATATGTATTATGGAGGTTCTATTCAGAATATTATTTCGAAAAATATTACATTGTATTTTCCTATTTGGTTTTCCGAAGGAATGGCGGAAGTACAGAGCCGGCATGGGCTTGACAAAGCTACAGATATGTTCATGCGCGATGCTACGATAAATAACTATGTACCTCCGCTTGAATACATTAACGGATATTTTGCTTACAGAGGCGGACAAAGTTTTTTTGCATTTCTTGCTGATACTTACGGTGAAGATAAGATCGGAACACTCATGAATAATGTTAAAACTTTCGGTGATGTGGAACAAGGGTTTTACGAAACATTTAAATTATCAATGGAACAGCTCGATGAAAAGTGGCAGTCTTATTTGAAAAAAGCATACTGGCCGGACATTAAGTTTCGTGAAGATGTAAAAGATTTTGCAAAGCAACTGACGAATCACGAGAAAGATGGAGGTTCGTATAATGTTGCTCCGGTTATTTCTCCTAAGGGAGACAAGTTTGCATTTATCTCCAACAGGGATGATCTCTTTGATGTGTTTATTGCAAGAGTTAAAAATGGTGAGATCATTAAAAAAGTAATCTCCGGAAATAATTCCACTGACTTTGAAGAGCTCAAGATATTAACACCGGGGCTTTCATGGTCTCCTGATGGAAGGAAATTAGCGATCAGCGTAAAAGCAGGTGATCACGATGCTATTTATATGGTAGATGCGGACACTGAAGACAAGCAGGAGCTTCCACTTAAATTTGACGGGATATCATACGTAACCTGGTCACCACTCGGAAGCCAGCTTGCTTTTATCGGCAATCGGGCTGATAAATCAAATTTATATCTATATAATCTCAATACAAAAAAGCTGGAAGCGTTAACAGATGATGTTTTCTCAGATGAGAATCCCACATGGGCGGTAGACGGAAAAAGTATTTTCTTTACTTCAGACAGAGGCGCTTATACAGATCAAAAGA
>JBDTWU010000322.1:0-3341 GCA_040006535.1 bacterium
GATTCCTTAGGAAAAAAATCATTTGATTTTTCATTCCCGGTCAATTCAACTAATTATTATATATCCTTACAACACAGAAATATGATCGAAACATGGAGCGCGGGACAGCAGATGTTTGTCAATGATACTTTAAATTATGATTTCACCACCGCGGCTACACAGGCATTCGGGAATAATTTGAAACTGGTAGATACATCGCCCCTGAAATATGCATGTTACAACGGAGATGTTAACCTTGATGGCATTATTAATCTTTCCGATATTCTTTTGGTTCATACAAATACTATTAATTTTGTTTCAGGATATGTTGTGACAGATTTAACCGGGGACAACATTACAAATCTTTCCGATCTTATAATCGTCGCTAATAACGGAGAAAGTTTTGTTGTAAAAGTTACTCCATGAAGTATTGTCCCACCCATAGCTGGATATTACTATGACTATGTAGTCAACTGAATCAGGATACGTTCGAATTCCAGAGCTAATCCAAGGTAGCCACCATTGTGGCCCATTATTGGGTTCAGCATTTACTGTTTCCGATTGTAAACCATATCCATAATATTCATCACCTGCATCATACTTTGAAAAAAATCTTGTTAGTTGTGATAACCTAACGGTTTTTGCATTTACCAGTTTTAAGCTTTTGAATACCTCTATGGATACATTTTTTATTAGTCAATGCCTGTAAGTAAAAGTAAGTAAATCTACTCCAAATAATAAATTGAAATCAAATAAATTTTGATCTATATTTATCCGGCGAAAATGACATCAAATGAATACCCCCTTTTTACTATAAAAATTTTTAAAGTAAAATGAGATCGAATTTTCCAAATATCGATAAATTAGCACGACATCCCCAAAAAAATAGATTTAAAATTATAAAGGTTCTGCCAATCAATATCTGACTTTCTGATATTTTTTAAATATGAGAGATGTTAATTCCTATATATACCGATCAAAACTCATACCGGTCAAGCATTTTACAGAAAGTATATTTGCATATTCAATACTAAATTTATGAATTCCTGCCGTGGGCAGTGAATGAAGTAAAGGAATGTTATTAATAAATTACTGAAGGAGTAATCTGAAAATCCTAAAAAGAGTAAGACAGGGAAGCTGAAAACTGTTCAGAGTAGGCAAACTTTAAAAAAAAATTATGGCAGACCTAAAAGCATTTGAAGAAAATCTTTTGAAGAGGCTTGTTCAGGTGGATAAAACTATTCTGAAGGAAGTATCAAAAGAAATTGTCGACTTCAGGAGACACGGACTGTTGATCGACAGGATCTATGTCAGAGGCAGACCCGCATATGACCGGATCATAATAAACGGAATTGTAGATCCGGAATTCTGGAAAAAGTTCGGAGGCTACGGAAGACGCTTTGACCGTTTCGAAGTATTCCCGTTTGGAATTATCAATCCGGAAGGAATCGGATTTAAAGGTACAATAGGTTTCTGATAAATGGAAACTGCCTGTCAAAACGAGAGGGCCGGTATAAGCACCGACCCTTTTCGTACTATTCAGATTCATCCTACAAGAAAGTGCAACCTTACTTGTCTGCACTGCTATTCCGGTTCCTCACCTGCGCACAAGGAAATGCTCGATGTCCGGGCGTTAAAACGGTTTTTAGAATATGCTTATGAGGACGGATTTAATAATATAGCAGTTTCAGGAGGAGAACCGTTTCTGTACAATAATCTTGAAGAGTTATTGCAATTCACAAGGTCTCTGGGTTTTAAGAATACATTAGCATCAAACGGCATGCTTCTTCAGTCGGATCGTAATCAGCGGATTCTTGAATATGTTGATCTCATTGCTATAAGCGTTGACGGTCCGGAGGTACTGCATGATTATATACGCGGACTTAAAGGAGCGTTTGATAAAATGCTGAAAGGTGTTGAAGTGCTGAGAACATTACAGAAGCCTTTCGGATTTATTCATACGATTACTCCGCAGAGCTGGGAGTCGCTGATATGGCTGGGAGGATTCGCATATGATAACGGTGCGAAGCTTCTGCAGCTTCATCCGCTCGAACAATACGGCCGGGCTGTGCAGGAACTTTCCGAGTATTCTGTTGATGATACTCTTGCTCACCAGGCATTTATTCTTACAAGCTATCTGCGCAATAAATATTCGGACATCATGGTTATACAGCTGGATTTGCTACACAGAGATTATCTCGAATCATTTCCCCAGGCAGTGAATTCATTTGAAAGAGAATGCGCAATAACCGGCAGGCTTTCGGATATGATTGATACCATAATAGTTGAAGAGACAGGAAGAATAATTCCTTTAGTATACGGGTTTGAACAGGGATTCGCGATTGGTAATGTTCATGATTTTGGAAGCAAGATGTTTGAAGATTTCATTTCCGGAAAGGTACCTGCAATAAAGAAATTGTTTGAAAGCACATTAAATAAAATTTTCAACAATAAGGACATTGATATTGTTAACTGGAATGAGATGCTTGTAAATGAGAGCAGGAGCATATCTTAGAATACTCCTCAGGAATTTTCCCTGCAATATCCGGTCACCGGTTTGCTGATCTTATTCAGACTTAATTCGGTATTTACTTGTATACTATTAAAAAAGAAACCTCTTCTTAAACAATATATTTTTTTTACAGACTTCTGTAACTCAGCACATTTAAGTCAATAATTCCCTCATGCATGTGCATCACAATTTAATTTTTTAAAAAAAAGTCAGGCCATTGGCCTGACTTCAAATAAAGATGCTTCTGTGTTAAAAAGATACCATCACAGTATCTGTATGATTCTTTCTTGCGCTTTCTAATTTTTATTTTAATAATATCATCTTCTTCGTATTTACAAATTTTCCCGACTCGATTCTATAGAAATAGGTTCCGCTTGAAAGTCCGCCCAAATTGACTTCAGCTGTATAATAGCCAGCTGATTTTAATTCATTCAATATAGACATTACTTCTCTTCCATTGTTATCAAATATTTTTAATGTGACAATCCCTTCATCCGGAATTTCATAATTTATTTTTGTAGTTGGGTTGAATGGGTTTGGATAATTTTGTGACATTTCAAATTTATCCGGAATTCCGATTATTACTTCATTATTCAAATTGAAAAATTGGAAGTTACCATTGTAGTCGATTTGTTTTAATCTGTAATTATATTTTCCTGATGAGAGATTTTTGTCTTCATAAGAATAATTTTGCAACGTATTTGAATTGCCATGCCCGCTGACAAAATTGATTTTTGACCATTGGCCGGCTTCGGCAGGTGAACCCTTCATCATTGTCCTTTCTATTTCAAATCCGGAATTATTTATTTCTCTTGACGTTGTCCAGCTCAGTTGTAAATCATTTCCCGTT
>JBDTWU010000323.1:0-4628 GCA_040006535.1 bacterium
AGTTCTGAAAATTTATCAATGTCATCTTTGAAGATCAGACCTGTCTTGCCTGCTCCTGACCTGATATTATGGATTGATGATGCAATGGGTTTTATTACACCTTCATTAAAATTTTTCTGAGACCCGTATTTTGACCTGGAATATCCTAATCCAAGTTTTTCAAGTAGCGGATTTGTAATTTCATAAAACCGATTCGTCAGTATTTCTTTATCATAGTAATTCACATCACTGAGATCAAGTTCATCAAGTAGCTGCTTATAGTTTACATATCCGATCTTCTTTATTATTCCTCCCGACTTTTTATTCTCAAGAAGATCCGTAAATACTTCCTCCGAATAAATATGATCAATGAATGTGACTGGAAGATATCTCAGCTCTGTTGATCCTGTTTGATAAGTGTTTAAAGGATTGATGTGTTTTTTATAATTGGAAAATAAAAAATAGTATATGAAATTAATTTCTTTGAATGAACTTCTGAGTGCCATGATGTAAGCCGATGCCTGAAAATCGAAATCAGTTGATTCAACCGTATTTATATAATCAAGATTCGATTGAAGAGTTACCTCGGACTGCTTCTTTTGTCTTTTCGATGACTTATAATCAACAATAGTGTTTCCCGACTGCAGGTCTATTTTTCCGTTGATCATTGTAATTTCTTTATTATCAAGAAAGTGTTCAGTATTGATATAAATTTTTTTCAGATCCAGCTTTTCCATCAGCATGTTTTTCGGAGCTTCTGGTTCATCGAGCTTTGTCTTATGAAGATTCGGATCGTCTAAAAATTTTATTATGGATTCCGTTCCTATCTGAAATTCCGATCGGATGAATTCAACATTAACATTTTTTTGAAGCCGCGAAAGCTCATCAGTCATTATATCAATTATCATCTTTAAGTTTTTCCTGGCCAGTTCAGGATAATTAAAGTAAAGCTCTGCGAAGTTGTGGAACAGATTGCCCCTTTTCATAACAGATATTTCTTCCGAAGGAAGAATTTTTTTGAAAGAAAAATACTTCGGACATTTGAAATAATGGTTAAATCGGGATGGAGAAATTGATGACACGGGTTCATTTTTAGGAACAGGAAACTTTGTTACTATTCCGCTGTATTTGATTTCGGATCTCTTGTTGTTTATTTTTACCGGGTTAAAATATTCATCATTAAAACTGTTAATCTCATTTTTCGATAAAAGATGAAAATAATAGCATGGGATCACTTCATTATAATCTTTAATGTGCTGTACAAAATAAAATCTCTGTCTGCCCTGCTGCAGCAGTATCTGAAACCTCTTAAGATTTTTTTCCTCTTCATCTTCCTTATTGAGATAATCAATATCAGGATACAATGTCATCCAGCTGTTGTCCATGCCCAGATAAAAAATTAACTGCCTGTCAATGAATGCAGAGTTCAGCGCATTAACAAAGAGCACCCCCGATCTTTCAGAACCTGTTTCGACATCAAATTCCTTCAGAAAATATTTCAGATCAAGAAGACCGGTAAGATCAATTTTGGAATCAGCTATTTCTAACATTTCCACCACCTCCTCAAATTCGGCTCTGATTCGAAAGCCAAAACTCTTTTCAAGCACCTTAATCATTCCCTTGTAATCGTAATTCATAACATTCTTAGAAATATCATATAACCTTTTCAATCCCTTGTCCTTGTTTATGTGATTAATATAATTTGACATTTCATACTGACCAAAATCACTTTTGATCACTATTCCTAATTCAGCCGCTATGGGAATAAACTCCTTTAATTTAAGATCATCGATCCTGAAAGAGAGTTCAATTAGAGAAATAAAATTTCTGACCGAAACATCATCACTCAGATAGTTTTTTATTTCGATATTTATCCCTGCTCCTTTAAACCGGGCTTTGAGAATCTCAAGATAATCTGATTTTACATCAAGGACTATTGCTGTATTATCTGCATTATCAGGATTAACAATACGTGATATGCTTTCGATGAGCTGCTCAGAAGACGGGAAGAGATATGTTTTTTCAATTTTATATTCTTCTTCAAGAAATATATCTATTTTTACTGCAGCTGCTCCGCGCCGCGGAAGCACTTCGAGATCAAGCAGGCTGAACAGCTCTTCACCTATCACCGCTAATTTCTTTTTACCGTAATACTCCTCATTAAAATTTTCCATCGCAGTCTCTATAGTTGCCAGCTCATCTATATATTTCAATATTGAAATTTCCTCTTCTGACAAAAACTGTTCTGCAAATTCAAGCTTTGCATTGTACATCCAGACCTCATAGATCTTAACAACTGACTGATGAATAAACCGTACCGGTTTTTTTGTAATCCTACTGACAGCAAGCACTATTTCATACTTTTCAAATAAATTATCATAATATAACTGTGCAAACTTTGATGCGATCTGCTTAGGCGTCATCGCAAGAAAATCAAGCCTGGGTAATTCCACAAGTTTATTCAGCGCTGTTGCAAGCGGAGCATCATTGGTTATGATTAGATCATAACCTTTACACTCCTCATATAACTGTTTAATGCTTTTGGATTTTCTTAACATGGGAAAATTGAATATTAAATTTCAAAATAGTTAATTAACTTTATAAAAAAAATTCTATGAGTGAAGTAAAATATAAATATCTTCCTAAGTATACTTATGATGATTACAAGCTGTGGGAAGGAAAGTGGGAGCTTATAAACGGAATTCCCTATGCAATGAGCCCTTCACCGGTTTTTAAACATCAGAAAGTAAGTGGAAAAATACATTATCAGCTTGAACAACTACTGTTAAAATGCAAAAAATGTCAGGCGCTGCTTCCGATTGACTGGAGAATAGCCGGCAAGGATGATGGTAATGTATTGCAGCCGGATAATCTTGTGATATGTAATGAAGTGAAAGGAGATTATCTGACTGAAACACCGGTAATGATCTTCGAGATTCTTTCACCATCCACTGCATTGAAAGACAAGAATATTAAATATGAAATATATGAAACACAGCGTGTGAAATATTATATCATTGCAGATATTGAAAGTAAGATCGCTGAGGTGTTTGAATTAAAGAATGAAAAATTCGCAAAGACAATTGATGCAAAAGATGATGTTATAAAATTTGAATTAGATAGCGATTGTATTATTGATTTTAATTTTTCCGAAATCTGGGTTTGATGGAACGCTGATATCCGGGAAGCCGGCGTGCAATCAAACCTGAGATGGAACGCTGATAACGCGGATGAAACTGAGAAACGCAGATCCTCATGAATTTTCTATTTACAACAATGATTATTCTTAATATTTTTTTTGGATTATCTTTAATCAAATCATTTCTTACTCAAATACAAAAAGAAAAAATCAGTGGGCATCGGTTCTTTCAGCGTAATCCGCGTTCAATCAGGGATGAGACTACAAACATTATATATTTTATAAAAATTAATGGCAAAGAAATCAAAGTCTGACAGCTTAACAATCTTTTCATGGAATGTGAACGGCATCCGGGCAATACAGAACAAGGGCTTCATGGACTGGTTTCAAAATCATGGCGGTGATATAATCTGCCTTCAGGAAACAAAAGCTCAGCCTGAACAGATCGATGACTCTGTTAAAAATCTTGATGGCTTTAAGTCTTATTGGTTTTCGGCAGAAAAAAAAGGTTATTCGAGCGTTGCAGTTTATTCGAAACCGGATCCGGTTAGTGTCACAAACGGTTTTGGAAATCCTTACTTTGATACTGAGGGCAGGGTTATCATAGCTGAATATGATAAATTCGTTCTTGCGAATGTCTATTTCCCTAATGGAGGCCGTGGTCCCGAGAGAGTTAAATACAAACTCGATTTTTACGATGAATTGTTTTTTAAACTTGAAAAAAATTATCGAAACAAAAAAGGAATTATAGTTGTAGGGGATTTTAATACCGCGCATAAGGAAATTGATATCTTTGATCCTAAAAAATATCAGAATTCGTCCGGCTTTCTTCCTGAAGAAAGACAATGGCTGGATAATTTAATTAACCTGGGCTATACAGATGTATTTAGGAATTTTAATGATAAGGCCGGTCAGTATACTTACTGGGATCAATACATGAGATCGCGGGATAGAAATCAGGGATGGAGAATAGATTTTTTTATGGTGAGCAATGATATTTTAAAAAATGTAAAAAGTGCCTTGATCCATCCTGAAGTAATGGGCAGTGACCACTGTCCCATTTCAATTGAATTACAGATCTGAATGAAAGCTGCCGTACTCACTAAAACAGGTGACATAGATGACCTGAATAAAAATTTAGTTATTAAAGAAATTCCTGTTCCTGAAATTACTGATGAAGAGGTTTTAGTAAATATCAGATACGCTTCTTTGAATCACCGCGATCTCTGGATCACAAAAGGTATGTATCCCAAAATAAATTTGCCTGTTATATTAGGATCAGACGGTGCGGGAGTTGTTTATAATAAAGGAGTGAGAGTTAACAAATTTGAAATTGATGATGAAGTAATTATCAATCCCGGAATTAACTGGGGTGATAAAGAAAATTATCAGTCGAAAGATTTTAAAATACTCGGTATGCCTGACAATGGAACTCTCGCAGAATTTGTAAAAGTTCATCACAGCTGCATTTATAAAAAACCTTCCCACTTAAATTTTGAACACGCAGCTG
>JBDTWU010000324.1:0-2842 GCA_040006535.1 bacterium
GAAGCGGATAAAGATGAATCCATAGAAGCTATACTTGAACATGATATCACCTCGTTTGAAAAAAATCTCAAAGATGTTGAATTTAAAAACATGCTTGCCGATGAAGATGACATTCGGGATGCAATTATAACTATCAACTCCGGTGCGGGAGGAACCGAATCACAGGACTGGGCAGAAATGCTTTTAAGAATGTATCTTAGATACTGTGAGAAGATGAATTTTAAAGCGGAGATTGCAGACAGGCTTGATGGTGACGGGGCGGGAATTAAGAGTGCCACAGTGCAGGTAAAAGGTGAATATGCATATGGATATCTTAAAGCCGAAAACGGAGTTCACAGGCTGGTGAGAATCTCTCCGTTTGATTCCAACAAAAAAAGACATACGTCATTCGCTGCGGTTTATGTAAGCCCCATTATTGATGATAATATAGAAATAGAAATTAATCCTGCAGATCTGAAAATAGATACTTTCAGAGCGGGCGGCGCAGGAGGACAGAATGTTAATAAGGTTGAAACTGCAATACGAATCACTCACATGCCATCAGGCATTGTCGTTCAATGTCAGAATGAAAGGTCACAGATTCAAAATAAAATGAACGCAATGAAAATGCTTAAGTCAAAACTCTATCAGATCGAAAAAGAAAAGGAGCTGGCAAAGATTCAGACAATTGAAAGTACAAAGAAAAAAATTGAATGGGGAAGTCAGATCAGGAGCTATGTATTTCATCCATATAACATGGTTAAGGACCACCGCACTGATTTCGAGACAAGTGACACTCAGGGAGTTATGGACGGTGAGATACAGGGATTTATCAAAGCATATTTACTCGAGAAATAAATAAAGAGATATTGAACTATAGATTTTTCATTGCAAAAAGATATTTACTTTCCAGAAGCGATACTAAATTCATTTCTTTCATCACCTACATTTCAATTTTAGGTGTAGCATTAGGTGTAGCCTCACTGATTGTAACGGTATCCATATTAAACGGCTTCGAAAAAGAGATCAGGGATAAGGTTGCAGGACTCGTCTCGCATATTCAGGTCTCCTCATTTACTTCCGACGGGCTCAGTGATTATAATGAAGCTATTGCAACCATTAAAGACAGCGTTAAAGGAGTAACCGGAATTTCTCCTATCGTCCAGAAAGAAGCAGTAATAAGGTTCAGATCAAACGTTGAGGGAATACTTTTGAAAGGTATAGTGCAGGAATCAGACCTGTCCACTTCAAGGAACAGAATTGTAAGAGGACAATTTAATCTGAATGCGATCGATTCAACCTTTTCCAGATTGATAATCGGGGATAAGCTTGCAAAAAAACTTAATATTGATACCGGCAATAAGGTGATCATTTTCGGCTTGAACGGGATCCCGACTCCCCTTAATCAGCCAAAGATAAAACAATTTATTGTCAGCGGAATTTATGAAACGGGTTTACGGGATTTTGATGATGTCATTATTTATACAGACCTTAACACAGCGCAAAAGCTGTTCAATTTCGGGAGCAATGTTACAGGAATTGAAATCACCCTTAATAATTTAGACAGTGTGGAAATTGCCGTAGCCAAAATAAGAAAAGACGTTGGCTATCCTTACTTTCCGAAATCATTATTCAAATTATATAAGCCTTTGTTTACCTGGGTAGAGCTGCAAAAAGCCCCTACCCCCGTATTACTCGGTCTGATAATAATAGTCGCGACTTTTAATATTGTAGGCACATTACTGATGCTTGTACTTGAAAAAACCCAGTCAATAGGAATTCTGAAATCGCTCGGGGAAAGCAGAAGCGGTATAATGAAAATATTTTTGTTTGACGGATTACTGATCGGACTAACAGGAATAATACTGGGAAATATAATTGGCCTCGGTATCTGCCTGTTGGAATTAAAGTATAAATTTTTTTCGTTACCTGAAATTTATTATATGAAAAGCGTTCCGATTCTGCTTCAGCCGGGAAGCATTATTTTAATTTCACTGATAACTATTTGCCTGACATTCATAGCTATATTAATACCTTCATACATTGCTTCACGAATTGATCCTATCAAATCAATAAGATTCAGCTGATGAAATAAAATAAATGCATTATAGATTAAACCCGAATAATAATTCGATTAATAATTTTAAGAAAAAGAATTATGGAATAAATCCTTATACCCAATGTTAAAAAGTAATGATAATAATGTAACATGGTAAACAAATCCCGTAAAAAAATCGAATCAATGTTCGATGAGATAGCACCGTCTTATGACAGGCTCAATCATCTTTTTACATTGAATATTGACAGGAGATGGCGAAGGAAAATAGTTACAGATTTATCAGAAAGAGATGTTTTGCCAAAAATTATTTTAGATCTGGCTTCAGGGACAGGTGACCTTACGGCAGAATTATTAAAACTGAATCCCGATAAAATTTACTCTTCAGATATTTCGGGTAATATGCTTGAACTTCAGAGAAAAAAAATTCCTGATAAAAGATTAGAAGTGATTCAGGCGGATGCTTCTGACCTTCCGTTTGAGAATAAATATTTTGATATTATAACAATTGGTTTTGGTATAAGGAATTTTGAGCATCTTCCTGACTCGCTAGCTGAAATAAGAAGAGTGCTCAAGCCGGAAGGACTGCTAGTGATACTGGAAATGTTCAGATCCGGCGGCTTAAAATCCAGATTATTTAATATTTATTTTGGAAAAGTAATGCCTTTAATCGGGAACATGCTCTCTAAAAGTAAATACGCTTATAGTTATCTTTTTGAATCTGTTGATAGTTTTCTTAGTGTAAAAGATTTTATTTTAATTTGTGATGATGCCGGCTTCAGGAAAGAATATTCAGTAAATAATTTT
>JBDTWU010000325.1:0-1784 GCA_040006535.1 bacterium
ATTGTTCATACTCATCTTCATAAAGCTGACTTCTATGGAAGAATTGTCGCTAAACAATTAGGTGTGCCTGTCATAGTTTCTACCTGCCACAATTATTCAACTAATCACAAGTATGCAGATATAAACAGGAAATCCTATTTTGACCGGATTGATAATTTAGTCGTCAACTATTCGGATTCATATTTAATCGCAATATCCGGACTGGTAAAGGAATATCTTACAGGAAGGGATAAAACTTTTTTGAATAGGACAGAAGTAATCTATAACGGAGTGGATATAACAAAGGAAAAATATTTGCTGAGCGATAAATCAGCGATAATAGAATTCAGAGACAAATGGGGATTTGATACAGATGATTTTGTGATATCAATCATTGGAAGGTTAGAAGAGCAGAAGGGTCATCTATTTTTTCTCAGATCAATGAAGGATATTTTAAAAGAAAATAAAAAAATTAAGATTCTGATAGTTGGGGACGGGAGCTTACGAAATGAAATTGAAAATTATATTTCAGAAAATAATCTGGGTACTTCAGTAATTACAACGGGATTTATCCCCGACAGTCAAAAATATATTGAGATAAGCGACTTAATTGCAGTGCCTTCATTATGGGAAGGTTTTGGATTAGTGATCATTGAAGGAATGATTAAAAATAAAATAATTTTAGCATCTGATACCGGTGGAATTCCGGAGATAATTGAAGATGATAGAACCGGATTTTTATTTGCTTTAAATAATAAAAAGAATTTTCTGGATAAATTTAATTATATTTACGATAACTTAAATGAATTAGACGAAATTAAAAAGAATAGTTTGGAATTAGTTAAAGAGAAATTCGACATGCAAAAAAATTCAGAATTATATTATCAGTATTATATCAATAAATTAAGTATTATCAATAGTAACCCGACAAAATGATTACTGAAATTTCAGAACAAAACATTTTAATAATATGATATGCAGCCGGAAATTAATACATGCCCATGCTGCATTTCAAAAGATTTTGTTTAAAACTTTTTAAATTATATAATTAAATCAATTCAAAATTAGAAAAATAAATCCGGCTGATTGCCTGAGTTAATTAATCATTTGAAAAAACATAGATTAGAAAATCTATCAAACATTTTAAAAAATTTAATATGATTTATAATGAATAAGAATAAAATATTATACACTTTATTTTCTTTAATCATATTTTCTCAATTTATTTCTTGCGGATTCCGGAATTCTGAGAATTCCAATTATGAATGGAAATTAACCTTTGAAGATCAATTTGACACATTCGATACAACAAAGTGGATAACTCATTTTGATAATGGAGGAAGGTCAATCTGGTCCAATAAAGAACTGGAATTTTATAAAGATGAAAACGTAACTTTAGGAAATGGCACACTAAAGTTAACTGCAAAGAAGCAATATGTATATGGTAAGGATAATGAGAATGAGAAGCAGTTCGAATATACTTCAGGAATGATTAGCAGTTCATTCGGATTCACCCAGGCTTACGGAAAGTGGGAAATGAAGGCTAAATTTCCTTTTAGAAAAGGATTCTGGCCGGCGTTCTGGTTAGTTGCAAAACAGAGACCAGGTCTTCCGGAGATTGACATCTTTGAGTATTTTGGAATTAATAAAGAAAAAATATCGAGTGCTCACCATTGGGGGCTGGATTACCCGAATTATCCGGGTGGAACATATGAAGGGAAGACTGCTCCGTTCTATTATGTTCAAAGCAATGAGACTAGTGGAAATTTTTCAGATGTATGGATGGTCTGGACATTTGAATGCTT
>JBDTWU010000326.1:0-4143 GCA_040006535.1 bacterium
TTACCTGCCTTCACTGCATATACAGGCTAATGTCATTAATCTGTTAGACCTCAATCAGCTGTTCTTTCATACAATACGTAAAAATTTATTTCAGATGAATGATGGTAAGATGGACAGTCTGACTGTAAGAGTGTATGACACTGATATTGCTAAAAATATTTTAAAGCCTGAACTGGATAATTTATTATCCGCTTTACGAGCTCTCAGACCCGCCTGTAAAAATGAAGCTCAGGAGAATGAGCTTAATGAATATATTATAAGATTTACTCAGTTTAATTATGTGTTGGAAGATTTTTTGCAGCAAAAGATGAATGATGAATATAAGGATTATGTTTACTGGGTAGAACTTTCTTCTCAAAGGCCGGAATCAAACGTAAGTATCTGTTCTTCGCCAATAGATATTTCAGAATATTTCAGAGAAAATATTTTCAGGGTTAATAACTCTGCAATTTTAACAAGCGCAACTTTAAAAATAAACAATAAATTTGATTATTTTAAAACCCGCCTTGGCGGTGAATCTGCATACGAACTTAAAGTAGACTCTCCCTTTGACTTTTCCAGGCAGGTAAAAATATTTATTCCAAAAAATATACCTTCACCGTCTAAAGAAAACAGTTTAATTTATAAAGAAAGCTTATCTGAATGGATCCATCATTTTATTAAAATGACAGACGGTAAAGCTTTGGTTCTTTTTACAAATTCACAATTGCTAAAATTCATCAGCAATGAACTGAGACCTGCTTTAGCACAAGATGATATTGAATTGCTCACTCAGGGAATTGGATTCTCACGAAGCTTATTGCTGAAGCATTTTAAAAGCAATGTTAATTCCGTATTATTTGGTCTGGACAGCTTTTGGATGGGCGTGGATGTACCGGGAGAAGCGTTAAGCAATCTCATCATTACACGGCTTCCCTTTCAGGTACCCAGTCATCCTGTAGTGCAGGCTAAGATGGAATTCATTGAACAGAATGGAGGTAACAGCTTTTTTGAATATTCTCTGCCGGAAGCAATTTTAAAGTTCAGACAGGGAATCGGCAGATTAATCAGGCACAAAACCGATAAAGGAATTATTGCTATACTGGATAACCGTGTCATTACAAAGACTTACGGAAAATATTTTTTAAATTCAATAGAGGAGTGTGAAGTGGAGATCATTGAGTAACATTTTAAAAAAAATCTTTTAAATCAGTATAGTTTATTTAAGAAAAACAGATACCGTGCTGCAAAATAAAACGAGGAGGTAAATGTTTCTATTGATGCTGTATTTGCAAAACACTTTGGAGTTAATTAATCAATTTCAACTCTTATGAGCTTTAGTTATTTTTAAGCTTAAAATATTTGAGATAATAAGCACCTTTTAAAAATGGAAAATCAGAAATCAGAATTACTGACCAAAAATGGTCATGAAAACGGCACTTCAAAAAAAGAAACAGAATATTCAAACAATTTATATTCATCTGCCCGTTCCTGTGCTGTAAAAATAATCTGCCGTTGCGAAAGGACAGATTCTTATCTCGAAAAGCTGATAGATGCAGAACTGAGAAATGATGCTCTCAACGATTTTGATAAAGCCCTGCTGAACGAGATTACACACGGCGTTATAAGATGGATGAGACGGCTGGATTGGTTTTTAAACGGCTTTTACAGAGGTAATTTTGAAAAGTGCCTCCCGGAAGTACGCAACGCAATGAGAGTCGCATTGTATCAGATACTCTTTTTAAATAAGATACCTTATTCAGCAGCTGTAAATGAAGCTGTTGAATTTATAAAAAGAATTCATGGTGAAAAGCATGCCGGAGTAGTCAACGGTTTGTTGCGGACTATTATCCGGACTCTTGATAATCTTGTCTGGCCTACACGCGAAATCGATGAAGTTAATTATTTGGGAATAGTTCAATCACACCCTAACTGGATGGTAAGAAGATGGATCAACAGATTTGGTTTTGAAGATGCGGTGAAACTTTGTGAAGAAAATAATAAGCGTCCTGTGATGTCTTTAAGAGTTAATAATATCCGAACCAGCACCACTGAGTTTGAGAATTATCTGAAAGAGAAAAACTTGTATTATAAGAAAGGGAATTATCTGGATAATTTCTTCACAACTAAAACTATGTCTAAGATTTATACGGATGAGCTTTTCAAAGCAGGTTATTTTTCAATCCAGGATGAAAGTGCAGGACTTGCTTCCACATTACTGGATCCTGAAAAAGAAGATTTAATATTGGATGTATGTGCAGCACCGGGCGGAAAGACCTCTCATATATCTGAACTTATGAACAACGAAGGCCATATTATTGCTGTTGAAAAATATTTATCCCGTCTTGAAGTAATGGATAAAAACCTGGAACGGCTTGGAGTAAGAAATGTAAAAAAGATACATGATGATATTTGTGAACCGAAATCGAAGGAACTGACTGAAGATCTCATAGGAAAGGCCGATAAAATTCTTGTGGATGCGCCATGCTCAGGTCTTGGGGTATTATCAAAGAAGCCTGATATAAAATGGAAGAGGGAAATCGAAAATATTTTAAACCTACAAAAACTTCAGCTGGAAATATTAGAAAATTCGCTTAAATATTTGAAAACAGGTGGAGCGATTGTTTACAGTACATGTACTACTGAGAAGGAAGAGAATATGGATGTGGTTAATTTATTCTTGTCGAAGCATGGGGATTTTATAATTGATGATGCGGGAAAATATGTGGATAAAAAAATTGTTAATAGTGATGGCTGTATAGAACTATTTCCCCATATTCACGGCATGGACGGAGCATTTTCTGTAAGATTAGTCAGAGCAAGTTGAAGCTTATTACTGCCCCTGAAATTTTTCGTATGCATTGATTATGTCTTTGACGAGCTTATGACGGACAACATCAGATTTTTCAAAATAGTGAAAGGTTATATCATCAATATTTTTTAATATTTCCTGAATTTGTACAAGCCCGGATTGATCCCTCCTCGGTAAATCAATTTGTGTAATATCACCTGTAATAATTGCTTTTGAATTCGGTCCCAGCCTTGTTAAAAACATTTTCATCTGAAGTGCGGTTGAATTTTGTGCCTCATCCAGAATAACAAAAGCATTGTGCAGTGTTCTTCCCCGCATATAAGCAAGAGGGATGACTTCAATAAAATTTTTTTCCATGTAACCTTCAAGCTTTTCCATAGGGACCATATCTTCAAGAGCATCGTAAAGAGGTCTGAGATACGGATCTATCTTTTCCGATAAGTCTCCTGGAAGAAATCCCAGGCTTTCTCCCGCTTCTACTGCGGGTCTGGCAAGTACAATTTTGTTTACTTCCTTATTCTTAAGAGCAGCCAAAGCAAATGCAACAGCAAGATACGTTTTACCTGTACCTGCGGGACCGATAGCAAAAACAATATCATTTTCTTTTACCTTCCGGAAATACTCAGCCTGATTTGCAGTCCGCGGCTTTATAAAATCATTTTTTCTTGAAAGGATTACATCATTGATCTCATTTGGAGAAAATCCGAACTTTTGTTTTAGATTGTTGCTTTGATCATCTTTAGAATAGATCAGATCTAAAACCAGCTTTACATCTTTCGTCAAAATTCTTCCCTGCCTTTTCTGAAGGAAAATAAGTTCGTTAAAAACTTTCTCAATGATTTTCAATTCCTCTGTTTCGCCTTTAAGATAAATCGTATCACCTCTTAGAACGATTGTTGAATCAAAATAGTCTTTTACGAGATTAAGATTTTCATCATTTACTCCTGAGAAATTTAAGAGGTCAACTCCCGATACAGAAATTTTTTTCTCAATAACATTCATCGTTAATAAAATTGGTTTAAAATAAAAGCCCTTACACTTTCTTCAAGTGTAAGGGCTGACTCTCTAAAAACAATGATATGACAAAAACCTACTGCTTATTTTTTCTTAGTAGTATCTTTTTTCATATCGGACTTCTTCATATCTTTCATATCTGATTTCTTCATGTCTTTCATTTCAGTTTTACCTGTATCACTTGTATTAGATCTCATCATTCTTTTCTTTCTTCTCATTTTGTATGAAGAAGACCTTGACATAGCATCTGACTTTTGAGCATCTGTCAATGTTGGGATTTTTAGAACTTGTCCTGGATAAATTAAATTCGGATTAGGAATAGTTTTTGCAACTCTTGG
>JBDTWU010000327.1:0-2805 GCA_040006535.1 bacterium
TAATATCAAAATCAAAATTTGTTTTCTGCATCAATATTCCATCAAGACACTGAGCAATATACTTCTCATGATTATAGGCTGACATCCATACGCTTACTTTCATTTGTCAAAAATAAATTAAAACACATCAACTTTTAATTCCTATATACATGCCTCTTCCGAACAAACCTTCTTTATCATATTTAACCTCAAGCCCCGCATCGATAAATGCCTGTCTGTACTGGAGCTCATTGAATAATCCCAGTTCGTGTAGTTCTTTAAAATGAGTTACAAATGACGGAGTGCCCACGAGATAATTTATATCAAGGATAGAAATATCATTTTCCCTTACACTGGTATACATCCATGAAATTTTCAGATCCTTTTCATCATAGTAATTCGCTGTTATATGGTCAGTCCAGAAATTTTCCTTGCTAAACCAAGGTTCGATTATCAGCAATCCATGCATGTTTAAATGTTCCGACATTGAACTGATTGCTTTATTTAAATTAACAAGTGTCTTAACATAAGCTATAGAGCTGAAGAGGCAGGTTACTACATCGTAATTTTTATTCAGCTTAAAGTCAATCATATCACTTTCGTGGAATAAATTCCCGGGGCATCTTTCCCTGGCAATTTCAAGCAATTCCGGATTCATATCGAGACCTTCGGCATCAAAATAACCTTTCAGATATTCTATATGTTTCCCCGTTCCGCAGGCCGTATCAAGCAAGGTCACCGCATCCGGATTGTATTGCTTTATTGTTTCTATAAGTTTTTCGGACGCAGCTTTATAATCCTTAAAATGATAAATCGCATCATAAAATTTTGCAGATTTAGTAAACAATATTTATATACAAGTTTAAAGGATTAACGAAACAAAACTTAACTCAATTAACTCAATTGCTTATTCTTTTTTCTGTAAGCCGGAAAATATCCTTCTATATTTTCAGGATCTTCACCCTGATCGCTGCATAGTTTATTATAAATATCCTTATTGTAAATCTGCTTTAAATTTATAAAGGGCAGTTTATAAGATCCGAATCTTTCTTTGGATAATGCAACGCTGTCATCTTCCTTTATTCCTCCGCCAAGGCTCATCACGGGAATTTTTTTCTTCCTGAAAAATTTCAGACCGCTCCATAAAAGGAAAGGTGAATATTCTCTTCCTGCCGGCAATGCTACATTGAACAGACAATCACCGATAAAATCTGTATATCCGAAAATAAAAACCGCTTCGATATTACCACGCTTCCCTGCTCCAACCATGTATAACTTATCAAGACTGCAAATATAATCAAGCGTTTCCTTACTAAAATAATTCGCTTCAGAAGCATTTGTTCTTTTTAAAAAGTCATAATAATTATTTATAAAAAATTCGGTAAGAATTTTCCTGTCATAAACAAATCCTGACTCTATGCTTCTGTAATCTTTGATCTGTTTCTTCCTGTTTGCATCAAGATTTTCGAATAGCTCTGTGAGACTGAGATTAAGATCTATAAAATATAAATTTGTTGACTTAAAGCCATCTTCTTTTTTAAAATATGCATCGTGTTGCAAAAGCGGATTCAGACTGATGTACCCGCATATATAATTTCTCTCTTTGACGAATTCATTCCAGTGATCTGTGAATTTAGAACAGTTGCCATTACCTGTAAATCCGGAGAATCCATATGGAGTTACAATATCCGTAAACCCTTTAAAATCTCTTTCTGCGAAAGGACAAATAATTCTGGTATCTTCATTCTTATAGCTGTATAGAAATGTTTTTAAACCGGTAGTCAGGCCCATTGCATAACAATTTTCCTTTGTATGTGAAAATGAATGCCTTATTCCCTTTAATGCATCATCCCATTCTTTTTCAGAATCAAGAGAAATACATTTCTGTTCAATCATATTAATTCATATTCATTGAGCAATTCTTTTATCTTTGTTTTAGAATTAAACATCATGACATCAATAATTGAAAGTGATTTTTCAAAATTACCATTGAACTGCTCATAAACTATATTATTCGTTTTGATAAAATTTAAACTTAAACCATTTTTTCGGAAAAGCTCTTTTGAATACAGCTCCATGCCTCCGGAAGGATTAATATATTCATCAGCATTTTCTTTTTTACAGATATCTATTATTCTTTCAGATTGTTTTAGATAATTGTTTAAGTAAAGCGATGAAGACTTTACAATCTCCGTTTTTATTTCTAAATAGTTATTGATCTTCTGTAAACTAAAGTAAATGAATGCAGATATATTTTTTTCATCGTTTTGTATTATACACTCGATGATTTTATAAACTTCCTCAAAGTACTGAGATTTTTTATAACTTATTTCCAGCGTTTTTAAAAGATCCTTCTCCCATTTCTCACTTCGGGAAATTTCAATTTCTTTAATTAATTTGTTCTGGCTTGAGTTTTTTAGTGGAACTGTAAATAAGTTCGCATGGCCGTTAATAAGTAAATTATTTCTGTTTATCCACCCCTTTTTAATGAAATTCACATCATCATAAATAACAAACTTATCCACAGCATTTATCAGCTGAAAATAGCCAATATAAGGGAACAGATATGGCTGCATCACAGCTAACTTCATATAATCTTGTAAAGCAACATTCCGCGAAATTTTATTTATAATAATCAATATTGAATTTATATAAAACGTAAAAAGTACATTGCCAGAACACTATTCACCATTGCTATCCAGAACGTTTTAAGTTTTAGAAATTGGTCTTAATTTTATATCAAAAAGTAAATTAAAATAATATTTTAAAAACAACCCGCCTGTGAAACAATGGCGTTAAGAATTTTAGTTTGAAAGCGTTAAGAAA
>JBDTWU010000328.1:0-1694 GCA_040006535.1 bacterium
AAGTATTTTTATAAAATATGCTTTTATCATCTGCGGCTTTCTTTATCATCGTTGATAATTCTATGTCACTTATTCTGGGATTTGCAGTTTCGGTGTTGTCAGCATCTAAATCCTGTGTAAAAGTATCTTTACTTGCTGTATCGTTATAATCGCTTCCTGTTATTTTTAATCTGTAATTTCCCTTCGGTAATAAATAATTAATCTGCCCGATCAGCTTTTGATTAACACTTGCCGTATCATTTATATTCGAAGGAGTTTTATAAACATTTGAAAACACCGTACTATTATTTGAAATGTCAATTATGGAAATGTCAATTAATACATTTCCCTCAAACCCGTTTCCCGTATTAACATACTTCAAGGATTTCTGATTTACAGAATAATAAACCTCAAGTATTGATTTTCCATCTTCACCTTTAAAAACAGCGTAGTCAAAATTAAAATATATATTGTCATTTGGAAAAATCTTTGGACAGAAATACAGTAATATTAAAAATATTAATAATAGCTTTCTCACCTTAAAATATTTTAAATTAAAAAGGTAATCAATATATTGATTACCTTTTTATAAATATGTTTATTAATCGAATTCCTTTTTACAAATTAGAAACCCAGACTTACAGTAAAGTATTGATTGGCATCAAATTTATCTGTAATTCTGTATGCATAATCAAAGCCTACATTGAAAGAGCTGCTGGCGGCATAATTTAATCCGGCACCAAAGCTTGGTCCCGAAAATATTCTGTCATCCTTTTTATCACTTCCGAACTGATAACCGCCTCTTAGATAAATTAATTTGTTGAAATTATATTCCAATCCGAGATTGTAGTCATCTGTGGAAAAGCTATTGTTCTGAAATGTGCCGTGAAGCATCAGATTGTTCTTCTTATCTAATCTGAAGTCATAGCTTAATCCTAAGGATAAGGCAGTCGGCATTTCAAAGTCAGCAAGATTTATGGATCTTGGTTCATTACTTGATCCGGAAGGTGTTCCTGGCGGCTGAAAAAATTGTTCCAGGTCCGGACCTGAAAATTTTAAAGCTGGTCCTAAATTTTTTAAAGCAACACCAAACTGCAGACCTGAACCTATGACATTGTATTGAATACCAAAATCAAAAGCAAAACCACTTTGAGTTTCTCTGCTGATCTTATTATAGATGAGCTTAGCAGTAGCACCAAAAGAAATTCTGTCTGTCATATTTCTGGCAAAAGTTAAACCTGCATTCAGAAAAGTAGGAGAATAGGTTTCCCCGGTACCGTCAGGGCTATTTGCTGTTGTAACCTCAATATCACCGAAATTAAGCGACTTCACTGAAACTCCGAACGTTCCTATATTTGGAAGTTTGTAAGCGCCTGCGAAATAATTTACCTTGATATCTGCTATATAAATCTGGTTTGAAAACATTGCCTCACCGGTCTTTGAAGATAAATTGGATAGACCGGAAGGATTCCAGTAAAGTGCATCCAAACCCGATGCGGTGGCAAGATTAGAACCTCCTAAAGAAGTGCTAATAGAACCAACCGGTATTAATAACTCTCTTGCAGAGGAAAGCCCATACTTATTCTTTGGTCCTGCATAAAGAGAATTGCTAATTAAGAGGGTCGTTAAAAATATGTAGAAAATTATTTTTTTCATTTTTTCTCCTTAGATTAAAAACATTTAGTTTTATTATTATGCCTGCTGAGAAATTCAGC
>JBDTWU010000329.1:0-2990 GCA_040006535.1 bacterium
TATAAAAAATATTTTAAATATCAAAAAGCACTTTGCATTACAAAGTTACTGGATATTTTTTTTAATTGCAACCTATAAGCACTATTTACTCTTTATATTCATTTAGGCTTTATAAATTACCGGATAAAAAGAAAATCAATAAGAATTTTAAAAATGAAAAAATACAAAATTAAATCTATAGCTTTATTTATCATCATATTAACAATTGTTGCAGCGCTCGGTATAAATGGCTGTCGTGATGATTTAGTAAGTACGAATGCGGATAATCTTGATTTCAGTGCAACCAGCACTACAGATACAACGGACGTAACAGGAATACTCCGGATTGAATCAGTGAAAATATTGTTAAAAGATATAAAACTTAATGTAGCTAACAACAATCAGGACTCAACAAATTTTAAGGTTGGACCTTTTGTTTTATACCTGAATTTACAATCTCCAGTTAATGTTATCAGCACAGCTTACATTCCGCCCGGCACTTATGATAAGGTAAGATTTATGGTTCATAAATTAGAAGATAATGAAACACCTCCGGATCCTGACTTTGTTCTGCTGAACGAAAGGTTCTCAGTTATAGTAAAAGGTACCTACAATAATATTCCGTTTATTTACAGGTCAACAAAATCTGCTCATCAAAAACTTTCGTTTCCCAACTCTCTTTATGTCACGGCTTCAGGAAAATCTAATATAACTCTGAAAGTTAGTCCATATAGATGGTTCATTGATAACGGCGTTTATCTCGACCCTTCACTTGAAGCAAACAGAAACAATATTGATAACAATATTAAGGAAAACATTAATAATAATTTTAAGATATTCGTTGACAACGACAGAAACGGAATTCCCGACTAACAAACTATAATTCAGAGAGAGTAATCAACACTCTCTCTGTTTTTATTATCATCGATCCAATCCTTCCTGTAATAACTTTTTTAAAATACTTTCACGAAGTTTCATTAGACTTTTTACATTCTTTTAATATAATTAATTTGATCTCAAAAATTTTAATGAATATTTCAAGATACGGTTTTGGATGCTACAGAGTCGACATCAGCATTAAACAGCACTACGCTGCAATTTATAAGGCATTAACAAGCGGGATAAATCTGATTGATACATCAGCTAATTATTCAGATGGAGGAAGCGAGATTCTCGTTGGGAAAGTAGTGAATGACCTCGTCACCGAAGATAAAATTAAAAGAGAAAATATTATCATAGTCACAAAAGCAGGATATATTCAGGGCCAGAACTACCGTCATGCATCAAAGCTTAAACAGGAAGGTAAGCCTTTTGAAGAAGTAGTTGAATATTCAGACGGCTTGTGGCATTGTATTCATCCGGAGTTTCTCGTGGATCAGCTCAGCCGGCAGATTCAGAGATTAGATCAGGCTTATGCGGACATCTACCTGCTTCATAATCCCGAATACTATCTTCAATGGGCAAAGAAAAACAAAATTGATCTTCACGATGCAAGAGAAACTTATTACGGAAGGATAAGAAAGGCATTTGAATTACTCGAAACAAAAGTAAGTGAAGGTGTAATTAAATCATACGGTATTTCTTCGAATACATTTGCAGCATATTCAAATGAATATGATTTCACATCACTTGAAAAATTAATTGACATTGCAAATTCGATCTCAGTGAATAATAATTTTAAAACCATTCAGCTTCCTTTTAATTTATTCGAAGCCGGAGCTGTAACAATAAAAAATCAGATCAATAATACCCAAACTGTTCTTGAGCTTGCATCAAAAATTAATCTTACTGTTCTGGTGAACCGCCCTTTGAATGCTTCAACTTCCAAAGGCCTCGTCCGGCTGGCAGATTTCAAAGCCGAGCCGTTCCTGGAAAAAGATTTTATAAAACAACTGAAGCTTGTATTATTGATGGAAGAAGATCTTATCAATGAAAAGCTGGGTGATGATAAATCAGACGCATCTGATTTTAATAAGGTGAAGAAGTTTTTATCAATTGGAAAGCTGATAGAGGAAAACTGGAAATTTTTCGGAAGCATAGAGCACTTTAATGACATAATGTATCAGCTTATCGCTCCCCGGATTGATTTTCTGAATAATTTTTTTGAACAAAATATCCGGGACGATAACACAAAAGATTTTTTTAAAAAGTATACAAATGAATGTTATAAGCTGCTTAATTTTATCAGCAATTATTATAAGCTCAGAGCCGGTAAAAGAAGCAATTTCATTAATAGTATTTTGAATAAGGATCTCGCAGATAAGTTTCAAAATCTGACACTTTCTCAAAAGGCAATATTACTTATAAGTTCAGTCAATGGAGTCAGCTGTGTCCTTGCCGGAATGCGAACAGAAGATTATGTGAATGATGTAATAAAAATTTTAAACGAAGAAAAAGTACAAAACGCCAAAGAGATTATTGAGCATATTTCCAAAGAAATTGAAATGGCTGATAACTGACAGGACCGGAATTGCCAAACAGATATAACATATAAATGAATAGCGGTATAAATTAATTAATGTTTCGAAAAAATAAAATAAAAATTATCATAACAGGCATTGCTTCGCTATTTTTAATTTTAATAGCAGTTATCTATTTGAATTTTTTTTCAGGGGATAATTCATCAAACCCTCCAGGCACAAATGAAAATAAGACGGGCATAATAAAAGAAAAATTTGCTGAAGACATTGATTCTATAATCTATACATTCGGAATAAAGAAAGAATGGATCAGGAATATTTCTTTAAAAGAAAAACAGACAAAAAACAATTCTCTCACATTATGGATTTCAAAGGAAGTTATCATCCCGGCTGATCTGCCGGTGATAGAATTAAATCACGAGATAACAAACTACTTAAGAATAAATAATTTTGAGGACAAAGTGACTGAAGATCCTAAAACAAAAGCTGTCAGGATGAATGTTTTTGACACGAAGGATACAGCACACCGTCAAATCAGAAATATAAATTTTATTTATTCAGATACGGTAAAAAGAGATGCAGCTTCAATAT
>JBDTWU010000330.1:0-1766 GCA_040006535.1 bacterium
AAATACAGAAGAATACAGGATTTTTTAAAATGCCGGTTGAGCTAAAAATTTATTTTAAAGACAAAATGGATACAGTTGTAAAATTGAATAACGATTATAATTTTCAGACCTTTAATCTTGAGTTTGATGATGAGCCAAGGAAAGTTTCATTTGATCCGAATGATCAGATCGTGCTAAAAGAAATTAAATAATGTCTAAGTTTTTTTTCTTTTATTCCAAAGTTTATTAAGCCTGTCTTTAAATTTTTTTTCTTCTCCGATTTCTGTCGGTAAATAATAAATTTTATTTTTTATTTCCTCAGGTAAATAATCCTGTTCAACAAAATGTTCATGGAAGTCGTGAGAATATTTGTAATCTTTTCCGTAATTTAAATCCTTCATTAATTTAGTCGGAGCATTTCTAAGATATATCGGTACATCATAAGCAGGCAAATTGTCAACGTCTTGTGCGGCAATTTTTATTGCCATATATGACGCATTGCTCTTGGGGCAGCTGGCCAGATAAGTTGCGGCCTGTGACAGGATCAATGTTGCTTCCGGCATACCTATATAATCTATCGCAGTAAATGCATTCGTAGCCATTGTTAAAGCAAATGGATCTGCATTACCAATATCCTCAGAGGCAAGGATGATCATCCTGCGAGCAATATATTTCGGTTCCTCGCCGCCTTTCAGCATCCTTGCCATCCAATATACAGCTGCGTCAGGATCACTGCCTCTTATACTCTTAATGAACGCCGAAATAATATTGTAATGCTCTTCCTGATTCTTGTCGTATTTAATATACTTTACCTGAAATGTTTCCTTGAAAATCTCATTAGTAAGATTTATCACGTTATCTGTTCCGGGTTTAGTCAGCTTCACTGCAAGTTCAAGGCCATTCAATAATCTCCTCCCGTCACCGTTCGACAGTCTTATGAGAAAATCTTTATCCTGAACATTTATTTTCATTTTGCTGAGCTGATCATCTTTTGTAAGAGCATTATTTATTATAAAAAGAAAATCTTCCTTTGTCAGCTCCTCAAGAATGTATACTCTGCTTCTTGAAAGCAATGGTGAGATCACTTCGAATGAAGGATTTTCAGTTGTAGCCCCGATTAAAATAATTGTTCCTTTCTCAGCACTTTGAAGCAAAGAATCCTGCTGGGCTTTATTAAATCTGTGAATTTCATCAATGAATAAAATTGTCCTGGTACTTTTTCGCTTTAAATTGTATTCAGCTTTTTCTATTGCTGCCCTTACATCTTTAACTCCTGAAGATACAGCTGATAGCTGAATAAAATTTGCTTTCACAAGGTTTGCTATTATCAAAGCTAAAGTTGTTTTACCGACCCCGGGCGGTCCCCAGAAAATCATAGAGGATGGCTCATTCCTTTCTATCATTATTCTGATTGGCTTTTCTTTTCCGATCAGGTGATTCTGTCCCGCGAATTCTTCCAGCGTCTTAGGTCTCATCCTTTCCGCAAGTGGAGCATTCGATTCATTGTATTTTATTGCAGAGCTATCTTCAAATAAATCCATAATTTTTTATTTTTATCGGGAAGTGAATTAAACATTTTATAAGGAAATACAAATACCAACGGATAAAATTATCATTCAGACATTAACTGAAAATTTTTAAAGATGCTTGTATTCTTTTGAAATAATTCCACAAAATAAAATTTATATAAAATTTTCCGATTTATTGATAATATAAATTCCAAGCAATATTAAAATCATTCCGGCAAAATGAAGAGCATATAAAGATTCATGATCAATCAGACCCCA
>JBDTWU010000331.1:0-3503 GCA_040006535.1 bacterium
GGCAAAAAAAACTTTTCTGCTAACTGTTATGAAAGCTGATGCTGTAATAATTCCTGATACCGGATGGATAGACGGATTGAAAATGCTTGATATAAACAAATTAATTTATTCTCCGTATGGCACAGACACCGAAACATTTTTTCCTGTTCAGCCTTCGAAAGATCAGAAAGAACAGTATACTGCAGATATACTTTTTATAGGGACCGGATATTATCTGAACACATGGGGAATAAGAAGAGCGGCAATGCTGAATGAGCTTGCAGGAATGGATTTTAAATTATTCGGTGATAGTACCTGGAAAGATCTGTTTCCTTTTTTTCCGGAATTAAAAAATCATTATACATGCAGGCCATTGTACTCGCAAGAGGTAAATGCAGCCTGCAGCTGCTGCAAGCTCTATCCGGTTATTGTTAATTCCGGAGTCATTAACGGCGCATCAACCCGGATTTTCGACTGCATAGCCTCGGGAATATTTATTCTCGCAGAATACAGAAAAGATCTTGACACTCTGTTTACTGACGGAGAAGTTGTAACCTTCAGGAGTAAAAAAGAATTAAAGGACAAAGCGGAATATTTTTTAAAGAACGATCTTGAAAGAAAAGATCATATAGATTTTTCGAGAAAAAAGGTCCTGGAAAACTACACACTCGATATTTCTGTAAAAAATATTTTAGAACAATTATAAAATATTTTGGACAAGACTTCATTT
The DNA here is from genome assembly GCA_040006535.1 of bacterium. Classification (GTDB taxonomy): domain Bacteria; phylum Bacteroidota; class Ignavibacteria; order Tepidaquicellales; family Tepidaquicellaceae; genus JAGPCH01. Next base: position 710 of record JBDTWU010000331.1, read on the forward strand.
GAAAAGAAAAATGGCAAATATTTTTTAAAATATTCAAGTGCCGAGAGTTATTACAAGAACGGCCTTTTGCTGGAATGCGTTCAGCATTTCAAGAGCTTCTTCTCAGGCAGGCTTTTGGATCTTGGCTGCGGTAATAAGCCATATTCAAATATATATAATGAGGTTTGTGAATCATCAACCGGATGCGATGTTCCTTTTTCAATCCACCAGAATTCGAATGTAGAAGTACTATGCTACGCGGAAGACCTTGACAGGCATTTTGAGCCGGCATCTTTTAATTGTGTCTTGTGCACAGAAGTACTCGAGCATACACTTGATGATAAAAAAGTTGTGGATAATATATATAAGATCTTAAATAATAACGGAATACTTATAATTTCCGCTCCTTTCATTTATGTCCTTCACGAGGCTCCGCACGATTATAGAAGATATACTTATTACGGGCTTCTTAATATTCTTGAAAGCAATGGATTTAAAATCCGGTCCGCATTTTCAACGGGAGGAACTTTTTCTTCGGGATTTTTTATTTTTTATTATTCACTGACAAAAATATTTTATTACTTTTTTAAGAAAACCGGACTGAAGAATCTCATAAACTCCAAAGCAGTAAGATCTGTTTTTAATTTTCCGGAATACGTTTTATACAAGATCAGTATTAATTCGTTCAGAAAAAAAATATCTGCCAATAAACTGCCGTCAACTAATGAAAAGTTTTCATCACTCGGATATTTTATCATAGCAGAAAAGATCGTTAATAAAATAAAATGACAGTAGTTGAAATTTCCGAATGTTTTCCGAATATATTAAAACCCGTAACAGGAGAATTCATTTTGCAGCATGTAAGAGCATTGTCAGAATATTGCACAGTCATAACCATTGTCCCTCTAAGATGTGTTCCGCCTAAAGAATTAATTTCGATTAATCTGCTTAAGACTGTTTCCGGTATTTTCAAATGGCTTAGCTCACAGAGCAAAGTAAAAAATACCTGCGAGGGCAATTTGTCAATTATATATTTCAAATATATATCGCTTCCGCGTCCCTATTTTGAATCACTGGATAAATCCTTTATTAAATTTTTTTTATATAAACGTTTATATAAAGTATTAAAGAAATTTAACCCCGATATTATATATTGTAACTGGATCAGGTCATGGGCTGAGCTCTCATCAGCACTGGCCAGGGAGCTTCAGATACCGCTGATTATTGACCATCATGAAGACCTTCCGACATTAAAAAAAATGTTTCCTGCGAGTTTCAAAGTATTCTTAAATACTCTGCAAAAAGCAGACGGGATTGTGGTTCACAGCTCTGTGAATAAAAAAGAACTGATGAGAGAAAATTTAAACATTCCGGAAGCAAGGATAAATTATTACGGGCAAAATTTTGGAATCTGTATTTCAAAAAAAAAATTCAATAATAATCTAAATAATATTATTTGTGTATCACACTTATCTGAAAGAAGAAAAAATATTGACGATTTGATAAAAGCGGCAGCTTTATTAAAGATAAAAGAAAATATACATTTGACTATTGCGGGTGATGGTATTTTAAAAAACGAATATATTTCGCTGACATCGGATCTGGAATTGAAAAGCACAATCTCATTTAAAGGCATCCGGACTCAGAATGAAATTAATTTATTGCTGGATGAATCGGATATTTTTGTGCTGCCCAGCTATCCGGAAGCTTTCGGCATAGTATTTATTGAAGCTCTTGCAAAGGGTTTACCTTTGATCACATGTGAAGGTAATGGCGGAGGCGAAGAGCTGAAGCAGCTGGGTTATCCTGCTATTCTGGTAAAACCAAATTCTCCCGGCCATCTCGCTGAAGCCATTTTGAATTTATTAAATGACAGAGACAGAATGTCCGGAATGTCAGAATCGGGTAAGCAAATTGTCCGGAGATACTTCACTTGGGAAAAAAATGCAGAAAGTACTTTCGGATATTTAGAGGAATGTATTAAGAATTATAATAAATAAATGTGCGGTATAAACGGTATTTTATATTTTCATTCTTTTAATTCAGATAAGCCTGAAGTATTTCACAGGGAGAATATAAAGAGAATGAACAATGAGATCATTCACCGGGGTCCAGACAGTGAAGGGATTCACATTGATTATCCTGTGTGCCTGGGATTCAGAAGACTCAGCATCATCGACCTTTCTGAAAAGGCAAATCAGCCTATGTTTAATGAAGACCGTTCAATTGCAATTATTTTTAACGGTGAAATTTATAATTATCTTGAATTGATACCTGATCTGAAAACTAAAGGTTACATCTTCAAAACAAAGAGCGATACAGAAGTAATTCTTCATTCATATGAAGAATACGGGTTCGATTGTGTTAATAAGTTCAACGGAATGTGGGCGTTTGCAATATATGATTTTAAGAATAAGATTTTCTTTGCTTCCCGCGACCGGTTCGGCGTAAAGCCATTCTATTATTATCTTGATAATGATTCACTTATTTTCTCCAGTGAAATAAAATCTATTCTGAAAATTAAAAAAATTAATGAATCGAATCACGGAAAAGTGTTTGATTATTTAGCATACGGATACAAAACGAGTAACGGCGAGACCTTTTTTAAAGATATTAAAGAATTGAAGCCGGCATATAATTTAACTATTCATAATCGCGAAATTATATTTAAGAAATACTGGGATCTGAAAAAATATGATTCAAAGAATAATAGTGATGAAGATATATTAAAACTTTTGATAAATGATTCGGTTAAGTTAAGATACAGAAGTGATGTGCCTGTGTCAATATTACTCAGCGGCGGGTTGGATTCATC
>JBDTWU010000332.1:0-1961 GCA_040006535.1 bacterium
GTTGTTATATACCAGCCCGGTCTTTTCGAATGATTCATTTTCAAAAAAAATCTTATGATTTATTTTTCCTGAAAGTTTGTCTGTAAGAAAAACATTGCCGTTTTTCGAAGATGTAACAATATATTTATTGTTTTCTAATATTGAGTTGAAAAATTCATCCTTCTGGATAATACTGAATTTTTTTCTGAATCCATGTGCGATACCTTCAGGAAACTTTATACCGGTATTGAATGAATTACTTAGTCCTGCATCACCTCTATAAAAAGAGCTGACAATCGTTTTGCTGATCTTATCTGCAATGCTCTCCTGTAATTCCCCGGGATCAATTGCTTTTTTTTCTTCTTCAAAATCAATTATAATTCTTTCCTGGTCCTTTACGGAAGCAGATTTTTTTTCTTCATTATCAAACTCTATTACAATTCTATCCGGCATTTTCTACTTTGCTTCAACTTTTAATTCATGATCAATAAGTTTCATTTCTCCACGGCTTGCTCTCTGCAATCTGTCGTTAATTGCAATACCCAGGCCTTGTTCTTTTACTTTTCTGCAAATTATAAGATCAAATTTTCCGGTATCAAGTTTTCGCATATCGGAATATAAATTCAAAGCGATCTCTGTCATATTTCTATAACATGAAAAATCCAGCACACCGATTCTTTTTTCTTTTATTTTTTGCAAATTCTCAAAATCCTGAACAATATATAATGGTGTTACAGGAGCATAATGATTTTTTGATTGGCCCGGAGAAATAATTTTTCCGTTTATGCCATCCCGGATCTTACCTGTAATATTTTCAATTTCATTCTTTGTAACAGCTCCATGCCGCAATATTTTTACTTCATCTCCAACAAAGCTCATGACGGTAGATTCAATACCGATCTCGCAATTCCCGCCGTCAAGTATGTAATTTATCTTCCCTTCAAGCTCACTTAATACATCTTCGGCAGATGTGGGAGAAATATTTCCGGACCTGTTTGCTGACGGAGCGGCAATGGGCGTTTCGGACCTGAACAATACTTCTCTGAACATTTTGTGAGACGGAATTCTTAACGCAACACAATCAAGCCCTGCACTAACAATATCCGGAATAATTTTATTTTTCTTTACAATATACGTAATGGGTCCCGGAGAAAATTTCTCAGCCAAATTGTAAACTTCATCAGGAATATCCACACCATATTTTTCAAACTCGCCGATGCCTGAAACATGAACAATGAGCGGATTGAACAAAGGCCTCTCTTTCGTTTCAAAGATCTTTAATACAGCATTTTCATTGAGAGCATTTGCACCAAGCCCGTAAACAGTTTCGGTCGGCAGTCCAATGACATTTCCTTTTATGATCTCATCCGCCGCAATATCAATATCTTTAATAACTTTTGTCATCATATACTCCCTGCAGCAGCTCTTTCCTCAAGTCTTCTTACTCTTCGCCTCAGATCAAAGCTTCGGTAAGCTATGTGAAAGATAACTGCGAATGATAAAATTATCAGAGCAAGAAATATAAAGATCAATCTGTAAACAATGCTGAACATTCCTACAAGAGGGTCATAAAAAGTCTTTTCAAGCATTGCGCTTTTATCTTTCTGATATTTGCTTTCATCTACTTTATCTGAAGAAAAAAATTTCTTAAGCTTCTCGATCTGAAATTCTATCTGCTTTGATTTATAAACCAGCTCGTCAATTCTGTCATCAACTGATTGAAGATAACTTTTTTTAAACCCGGTGCTTTCGAGAGTCTTTTCGGAAAGAGATTCGAACATTGGTTTAGTCAGTGAATTACCGAGCAACGCCGAAAGAAATATTATACCGCTCAGCGAATACAGTATTATATAAATGTTTTTCATTTTTTTAAAATAGCTTTTATCTTAAAAAAATAATATGTGATAAAGAGTCTAAACGTAACTTATTAAGTAATTTAAATCACGGATTTTTATTTAATTAAAACCCTTCCTGATGCATCA
>JBDTWU010000333.1:0-3552 GCA_040006535.1 bacterium
CCAAACAATTCGGTGAGATAATTTTGCTCATGTATTGAAGTAAGCACAACTCCTCCCCCCATGCCGGTAATTGCTGCATACGACTTTTTATAATCTTCATCTTTGTGCCAGCCGGGCATGTATGTTCCGAACTGCGCTTTTGCAGAAATTATCTTTCCTGTTTTATTGTCATCAATCAGCTCCTTAATTTTTACTATCGCGGGATGAAAGTTCAGATTATAACCCATCAGCACCGGAGTTCTATTCTGATTTACTGTATATAACAATTCAACTGTTCCTGATAGATCTTTTCCAAGCGGCTTTTCGATAAATAATGGAATGCCTTTCGCAGCAAGATTAGCAGCTGTGCTGATATGCAGCGATGTGGGATTTGTAATTAATGCCCCGTCTATTTTGTGTTGGGAGATTTCTGTAATATCAAATATTTCGAGATCTATGCTTTCAGCGGGGCCGCTTTTTGAAATGCCCGACCGGAATACAATAAATTTATGATCACCAAGATTTTTTAATATTCTTAAATGTCTTTTACCTATTGAACCAAGTCCGCAGATCAGAAAAGTCAAAAAGTATTCAATTGGTTAATTCGTTGATCTGTTGATTGGTTAAATTCGTTGATATGTTGATTGTTTAATTCGTTGATATGTTGACTCGTTATTTGTTGATCTGTTGATTGGTTAATTTTGTTTGTATAAATTAAATTAAAATATCCGGCCCTTGACAGTTTTTTGCAGGATCCCTGAATTAAAATTTTTAAGTTCAGGATTAGCTTCGATAAATTCTATTACTTCGTCAAGCTTTATGGGACGCTTATCATAAAGATTGTCATAAATTGTTTTTATTAATCTGAAGTCCTCTTCCGTATCCAGACATAATCTTAAATCACCATAGGAATTTCCGGTTTTTTCTACGCTGTGTATTTTGAAAAGCTCCGGATGTCTCCTTATGTAAAGTGTAACATGCTCGCGGTCATCTTTGTCGGAAGTAGTTCTCCAGGTCTTTTCAAGAGCATTATATTCAATCACTTCCGTATCCATGCCTCTGGGATAAGTTCTTGTCACCATATTAGATGTGTAATCAAAGTCACCTCCGCAATGCTCAGTAATAACTTTATCTATTATTTCCGGATCCATCAATGGGTCGTCACCTGTTACTCTGATTATTCTTTCAGGCTTTAATATTTCCGCCGCCGCTCTGAACCTGTCGAGCACATCATGGACGGAGCCTCTGAAAACTTTAACTGAATTCTTTTTACAAATATCTTCGATCGCATCATCTTCACTTAATGAAGTAGTCAGCACCGCGAAATCATTTATGCTGCTCGTTTCTCTTAGAATATTAAAAATATGTACTATGGAGGGAATTCCTGCGAGCTCTTTCAAAACTTTCCCCGGCATCCTTTCCGAGCCGGTCCTTGCAGCTATAAAAGCGATATTATTCAAATAAAATCCGTGCTATTTTTTTTAACCATTGTGTTTTGACTTCAGAATTTTTTTATATTCTTCCATACCCTTCTTATTGTTTGTCATGTTATTTTCATGTTTTCTGTATCTGTATAATGGCAGCTCAATGTTTTTTATATTATGATCTTTTTGAAACCTTATTCTCAGATCTTCTTCTTCCCTCATCTTGAAATTCTCATCATATAATCCTATTCCCAAAAGAAGATCGGTTCTGAACATTACACCGCATGCAATCGGCTTCTTGATTCCGGAAATTCTGCTTAAATGTTTTTCATTATCATCAACAAGATAATAATCACATGACACCGCGTCCCAGGAAGGATTTGCATTGAGAAACATCATTTCTACAAAAATAAGATTTTCATCTATGTAATCATCAGCATCAAGGTTTACTACAAATCTTCCGAGTGCAGCTTTAATTCCTTCATTTCGGGCAGCGGCAAGGCCGACATTTTTTTTTAATAATAATGGCTTGATCCTGCCTGAATAGGTCCCCATGACATTTTTGGTTTCATAAGTGCTTGCGTCATCGACGACAATTATCTCAAACTCTTCCTTGTTGATTGTCTGGTTGACTGCACTTCTTATTGCCCGGGAAAGATAGCGTGCGTAATTATGACACGTTATTATGACTGAGACTTGCACGCAGTTTTTCTTTTTTAGCTTTATCCAATGACTTTACAATTCTTCTTGTGAACTTCGATACCAGTGCAGTATCATTCCGGTAAAGTGTATTTCTCCAGGTTTCGAGATGTCTGTAATCCAATTGAGCTGTAAGCCTTGGCTCAAGTGTTTTGAAATCTCCACGGTTGTGATATCCCATATTATTCGAAATGAAGAGTGTATTTGCTTTTCCACAAATTGATTCCGGATAATATCCAATCTTAGCAATGTCTTCATCAGTAACAACATCCTTTTTTGTTTTTGCATATCTGACACTTAGCTTATAATCGAACAGCAATCTTTTGAGAGTCATCTTATGTGAACCTTTGGCATAGATATATGCCGCATTGGTTTCATCCACATCATTTAAATACAGAAAAACTTTAATTGTCGGGTAGGGCACGTCTGCATGAGGAAATGCAGCCGTGTGCATATATCCCGCATTCTGATTATCAAGATTTCTTCTCTGCAGATGCCAGAAATAAAAATGAGGTGTAAGACGGTTTTTTCTGTGAACAACTGCCGAAGTAATTTCTTCTATTAAAGAATTATTTACAAAATACTTTTTGAGTGAAGGAGTCTGGGGAGAAGTAATTTTCTCTGCAATAGATTCAAAATATTCCGGGAAGTCGTTTTGTCTCTTCGAAAATGTTTCTTTCTTTAATTCGAGAGGAGACCAGTCCGAATAAGTCTCATCAAACTCTTTTTTAATTGCTTCAAATTGATCCGGAGGAAAAAAATCTGGTATCACTACTATTCCATCCCTGTCCAGTATCTTAACATATTCACTAATTTCTTTCTTAACTTTTTTAGGCTTCAACCTCCATATATTGAGAAAAATAGTTCTGAATATATGAAGACCCAGAATATTGGCTATCACACCTCCTGCATACAGTGGCGGAGCTTTATCAAGATAATTTTCATTTTTATTTTTAGCCATCATATTGGTATTCTTTTTAATTACATTAATGTATTCTGACTTTTGTTAAAATCGTACGAAATAATTTTATAGTGCTTCTTTTAAAACTTTATCCTGTATTTCATTCCGGATAATCCTGGAAGGAATTGCAAAAAATCCTGATGGCTGGTCGGGCCTGAAATCTGTTTGCTCAATATTTTCTCCGCCGTTTATTATCAAAGGTGCAGTGAGATCATCAATCACATCCTTGGAATCAGGGTTATATTCTGAATCCATCAACTCAAAATATAACGGATACTCACCCGGCTTCATATAAATATCGGGAAATTCAATCACAACTTCTCCGGCCGTACCAGCGGCTATATTTGATTTTGTAATTTCATAGTGCGCTAATGTAAGACACTCTTTTGATAGTCCGGATAAAAGAGCAACAGTTATTGTCAAGCCTTTAATTTCTTTAAACACATTGTATGAAATTTTAAATCGTATATTGTCACCTATGCTGAATTT
>JBDTWU010000334.1:0-8075 GCA_040006535.1 bacterium
ATTTTTGAAGAATGCTTTAAAAATTCTGTCCACGTCTACACCCCAGTGATCATAGAATTTCCTGTCTTCGGTAGCAATGAGTGCATTTATCATATCTCTGGGAATATTGTCGAGTGTTACTTTAGTGCGGTTCTTTAGAAAAAATTTGTCGATGAGTTCACCATCTGAGGAATATATTTTGGTCGCCTCCTCAAGTTTTGGATTTTCAAGTTCGGCAAGTGAAGGTAAGCCCTGGGAAAGATAGATAAGAAAACCGGTCAGAATGCCTATTGCAATGATTACAACTAAAGCTAAAAATTTGATAAAATTATTTGAATTGTTTCTGGCTTTGAGCTGTTTATTCCGGTAATTTTTATCTGTAAAATATTTGTTTAATTCCTCGTCGCTGTATTTATTATTATCCAAATTGATTTTTAATAGTTAGATGCGATGATTTCTGCACCCACTTCAATGTTTACTTTTATATAAATCGTAAAATTTTTTTAGTTCAAATTCACTGTCTCTGAACACTCCGTAAGTGAAATACTCTATCCAGTCACCAAGGTTAACATAATTGCCGCTTCCATGATGTACAAGCTGAGGCTGATGACGATGACCCATTATAATATAATCAAATCCTTCATCGATCTTATTAAATGCAAACTCTTTCATACCATCATGTTCTGAATAATCTTTTGAATTGGTATGGTTTCTTGAAGATTCAGAAGTTCCTTTTGCAATGCGGATACCAATGTCCGGATGGATCAGGGAATAAAGCATCTGACTGACATTATTTCTTAAAACTTTTTTTATGATCCTGTAACCGAAGTCATTGTGTGCAAACCCGTCACCGTGATGAATGAAAAACTTTTTCCCGTTAATATTTCTTTCAAGGTGAGTATGACAGATTTCAATTCCAAATTCTTCTTTGAAAAAATTACCTTTCCAGAAATCATGATTACCTGCAATGTAATTTACCTTTATCCCGTTTTCAACAAGTTCTGAAATTTTAGTGAAGAGCCTGTAATAGCCTTTGGGCACCACATGATTATATTCGATCCAGCAGTCGAAAAGATCACCGACGATAAAAATTTCTTTTGCGTCCTCCTGTGCTTCCGATAAAAATTCGACTACTTTTAATTCCTTTAATTTTTCTTTCTCAACTGATTCTAATCCGAGATGTACATCAGAAAAAAAATAATATGCATCTCTCATTTATTTCAAATATTTATACTCTTAAAGTTTTAGGTACTTTTATTACTTTAAATACAACTACCAGAAATTTATTTTACTTTTATCTTTGCTGTGAAAGACTGGTTGCCAATCTTGCAAACGCCATCGGTAGCAGAGCAGTATCCGAATTTCACATTTCCGGAAATTGTAAGAGTTGAGCCGCTTGACGCATCAGCCGGTACAGTAAAATTATAATTTACTTTCGATTTACTTATATAGTCGCCCTCACCCCCTGAATAGTCCTGTAATCCCTGACCTTCTACTTCACCTGAAGTAAGATTGACAGTTACTTCCGGATCTTTTGGAATTTTCACCTTTGCTCCGGTTTTGAAAGTCAGAATTAATACCCCTGATTCACCCGGCTTGTAAGATTTTTTATTAGGTGAAGCAGAAATAGACGGGGCAGAACTATTTTCGCTATAATTAAATCCTGCAGACAAAATTATTAATAGTATTACAAGAAAAGTAGCTGGAAATCTTACTTTATTCAATTTTTATCCTCCTAACCTTACAATTCAAAAATATTATTGTACGGTATTGTTAAATGTTTATAAAATATACTCATTTTGATTTTTTATACAAAGACAAAATTCAAATGGTACCTGTGAAAATGCTGCACAAACATACATTATTAAAAACACTTTATATAATTTATTTAAAATTAAAAACGGCTGATGATATAATCTTCAGCTTGGCCATTTTTAAAAACATTATGAGATTCGAGGGAAGCATATGCATTGTGATTATGTATGCTCTCAAAATTTTCCGCTTCCACGCTGTACCATATTATATTCTCATTTTGTTTAAGCTTAACAACAACATTTCTTACAAGGTCTTCTACAAATACCGGATTTTCGTAAGCACGTTCCGTCACAATTTTTTCGTCTTCTCTTTTTAAAAGAGAATAAAGTTCAGAACTCGCACTGCTTTCGACAACAGCAATCAGATCTTCAATCCAGACAGTGTCATTGAATCTCACTGAAACTGTAACTTCCCCCCTTTGATTGTGCGCTCCGTATTTTGAAATATTTTTTGAGCAGGGGCAAAGCGTTGTAACCGGTACTTTTACTGTTAATATAAAATCTTTTTTATCATTATTCCGTACTGCGTGGAACTTAGCAACATAATCGATCAAAGAAAGTTTACCTGAGGCAGGGGCTTTCTTCTCCATAAAGTATGGAAACTCTATTTCTATATGGGAAGCATTTGCCTTAAGACGTTTCTGCATCTCGATAAGTATTGTGTCAATTGAATCAACATGAATCTCCCTGTCTTTGCACTGAAGGATTTCAACAAACCTGCTCATGTGTGTTCCTTTAAATTCTTTTGGCAAATCTACAGTCATTGCAATTGTCGCAATTGTGTGCTGAAGCTCCTTATCTTTGTCTTTGACGGCAATAGGATATTTTAAATTTTTTACTCCTACTTTATCGATAGGGATCTGGCGAATGTCTGATTGGTTTTGTATATCTGGAAGTGTAACATTAATTGGATTTTCTGAAGAGTTATAAATCAAATTCTTTCCTTTCAGTTTGGAGTTTATTCTTTAACTTTGACTCAAACCATTCCAAACTATTAAAAATTTCAATATTTCAGTTGTTTTATATCAGGATAATTAGTGCAATCAAGAGTTAAAAAGAATTTGTCTTCATGGTTGTTTAAAATATTGTCCCATAAAAACAATTTATCTGTTACGGGAATGCTGTAATTTTTAAAGTCATCAGGATGAAGAAATTTAAAAGCGCCCTCATTGCAATCAGCGGGAAGCTCGTTCAACTTTTTTTTATATTCCATTAAGAACAGCATGATATTTCCAATTACCGGATAATTTTTTTCCGTCACAATTCCAATTAATTTCCAGTCGGTTTCGTGGGATTGAATTGAACATTCTTCAAATGCTTCCCTCACAGCGCAACCCGCAGGTGATTCCGCATCTCCTTCATTTATTTTTCCGCCGGGAGGAGACATTAATCCTTTATTTGGATCTTTGATTCTTTCCATAAGGAGATAATGATTTTTTTCATTTTGTATATACAATAAAGTCGCAAGCGTCATCAGTTAATTATTTTAACCTTCATCTTTAAACCCGAATTTTAATTTTGCCTTTTTAAACTCAGGTTTTTTAACTTCCTCTTCTTTCGGATTCAGTTGATCGGTTGAAGAAAAATTTTCTTCAGTTTTCTCTTCAATGATCTCTTCTAAATCAGGAATATCTTTTTGATTCTGTTTACTTGGCTTCTTAATTTCCGGACTCGTAATTTCCTGCACCTCATCATCTTCGTTAAAAAGATTAAGATCGTCCTCAACAGATTTGATCTCTTTCAGATTTATTGCCTGTTTTTTTTCTTCTCTTTGTCGCGGCTTTTCAAATTCATCCTCCTTCGTTCCCAGTATTGTAAACTCTCCTTCTCCGACATATTCGCCGGTCTCGGTCATATCTACAAATATTTCTTTCTTTACAGGTTCTTCTGCTATATCAGTTACAATATACCGTCCCAGCTTATCAACTCTTCCCCTCATCAGATACTTTTCCTTGTACTCAAAGTATTTTCCTGCTGAAAATATTTTATCCGAAATTTCTTTAGCTTTTGTCTGCTCAGAATCGATGTATGAATAACTTTCTTTTTTATCTCTTACTAAAATCTCTCCTTTGAGCATCACATCACTAATATCCCGGGAAGTAAGATTTTGAATTATAAACTCACAGACATTTTCACTGTCGGATTCAGGAATTGTCAGAGTATTTCTCAGATCGCTCATATCAAAAAAAATCATGTCAGCAGATTTATTTCTTTCAATTGAGCCTGTCAGATTGGAAATGCCGAATGCTATGGATGGATTCAGAACTGCCATTTGTAAAATATTCTCAAATGTCGTTGCATCCTTTGAAATTAATGTGGAAAGAGTTCTTAATTCTGATAAAATATCAATTCCGGTATAGCCGGTCCCAATCATGATTTTTATACCGGATGTTATGAATTCATTCAGATCAATTTTTTCTGCTGAAAGATTAATATAATCAGATGGTGATATCAGAATTACCGACTTTTTATTCTGAAGAATTTCTATTTCGAAAGGATTAAGATGATTTGGATTGGAAACAATTGTATATCCTGCAATCAATTCCATTTCAGCAAGAACATTAATGAATGGTCTTCCGAAATCATTTTTAATAGAATCGACTGATTTCTTTGAAAGTGAGGCTTCAATTATCAGTTTTGAATTAAAATCAGAAAGATTTCTCTTTACCGAAGTAAGAGAATAATTGTTCAGGTCGTCTTCAATTTTAAAGCCTAGAGAAATAAAATCCTGTTCACGGTTAAGGATCGTATGGTCAAAAGCTGTGAGATTGTAGTATTGAAATATCCAGCTAATGTCGGAAAGATAATTATCGAAAAAATCCTTTTTAATGCAGTGACTGCTTTCATTTATAAACAGTTCACCATTCTGAAGCGATCGTGTATAACTGATCTTTAAAAGCTCAATTAATAACTGAGCATTCTCGGCTTTCGATAAATAATTATCTATAAGCTTCAGCGAAAGCCAGGAATTTAAATTTTCATAATTACATTTTCTGAAAAATATTTTATTGAGTGAATATGAGGAGTTACAGTATGCATTAAAAAACCCCGGCATAATAAGCTTTCTCGCTGCATCGATTATCACTGCATCAGGATTTTTGGAAATGAATTCTTTTTCATTGAACTGTTTTTCGTAGTCGATCAGAAAAATTTTATTGTTCCTGATAATTATATTAAAAAACCCGGTCCGGCTTTTTCTGTCGAGAGTTAAAACCAATCCGTTTTTAATTACTATATACTTGTCCATTATTATTTACAGATCTTTGATTGCAAATTTTTCATTTAATAAATATTCACTGTTGTACAATTTATTTTCAGAATCTTTATATAATGCATATTGGAAACCGTCGCGAACACTGCAAGCTCCGTATTCTCCTTCTACATTAAGAGCCACAAAGCCAACCTGGAATATGTGATCCCTGTTGATGCTCGAAAGCATATTAAGCTTAAAAACCCTTTCACATGCCAGCCTGCAGGCTTCTGCCGGACTCTTGCCGTTCCTCATCAGCTCTACAATAAGAAAGCTTCCGCAGGCCCGTATGCATTCCTCGCCCCTCCCCGTGGAAGCCGCTCCGCCTATTTCGCCGTCCACATAAAGTCCGGATCCGATAACAGGACTGTCGCCAACTCTGCCGTGAAGCTTCCAGGCCATTCCGCTGGTTGTGCATGCGGCTGATATTTGTCCGTATTTATCTAATGCAACCATACCGATTGTATCATGATGTCCATCTTCATTTATTTTATCGTACTCTGACTTTATTATTTTAAAATCATCAGTATGAATTTCTTCGGGCTTGGTTCCTTTCGTCAGCTTCCATTCATGAAATCTTTTTATTGATTCAGGTGTAAGAAGATTTTCAGGCTTAAAGCCATTGCGGATAGCGAATTCGTAAGCCCCGTCAGCTGCGAGAATAGTATGCTCAGTGTCTTCAAGTACAAGACGTGCAAGACTGACAGGATTGTGTATATTTTCTACACAGATCACTGAACCAATGCGAGCCCTCCAGTCCATTATCGCGGCATCAAGTGTCACTACACCTCTCTCATCAGGCAAGCCTCCGAATCCTACGCTCAATACTGACGGATCATCTTCGGAAACTTTTACACCATCTTCGACAGCATCGAGAGAATTACCTCCGGATTCCAGAATTTTATACGCAGCTTCATTTGCAGCAAGCCCGTGTTTCCATGTGGAGATAACGATCGGTTTCATTCTGAAAATTAATTTACTTTTGATTAATAAATTTTGAAAGTGCCAATATCCTTAAACCACGAAGCTCTCAAAGCATTCTCACAAAGTTCAAGAAGGCATCTGTCTCGAATTTCACGTTTCACCTTCACGTCTTACATCTTTATAAATTTAGAAATGATCTCAAAAGTACGGTCATACCTGTACTGAATATTCATATGTCCATCATTAAATTCTTCATGTATACATTTTATTTTATTCTTTTTCAATTTATCAGAAAAAATTCTCGCACCAATGTGTAAATTAAATTCATCTTTTATTCCTGCATCCAGGAAAATTAGCTTAAGTTTTTTTAGATTAGATATATTTTTGTCAATCATTCTCACAGGGTCATGTTCAAGCCACCGGTCAAAAACTTTTAAATCAATATTTCCCGTCAGGACATCAAAAGGTAAATCGAAATTATACCCTTTGGTTCTCAAAGCACCCGGATTTGGTGAATAGCAGCTGGCCATTCCAATGATATTAATTATATTATGAAAATATTTCGGCTTGGGCTGAGTAAAGTTAAACTGTTTCTTCACAAAATCAGAAACTGCTTTGTCTCCCTTACCGTAATTCTCAATATCGGTTACGAATTTCGGAAAATCGGGAAGATAACAGTATTCAAAATACATATCGCCTGCTGTAGAACACATCAAACCAAACACTTTTGGATTTCTCATGGCAAGAACAGCAGCACCATAACCACCGCTTGACTTTCCACATACAGCTCTCGAGCTGCAGTCGTTAATTGTTCTGTATTTCGTATCAATATAAGGAACCAATTCTTTTATTATATATTCCTCATAATTTCCTGTTGCTGAAGAATTAATAAACTGG
Organism: bacterium; assembly: GCA_040006535.1. Lineage (GTDB taxonomy): Bacteria > Bacteroidota > Ignavibacteria > Tepidaquicellales > Tepidaquicellaceae > JAGPCH01. The sequence continues at coordinate 6,865 of JBDTWU010000334.1, forward strand.
CTTCCCCCGTATTTAGTAATGCAGTCCGGCATCACAACAATCATTTCCTTCATCATTCCTGTTGAGATCAGACGATCTAGACGATGCTGAATATTTTCTGACAGGAAATTAAAGTTAAGATTCATAATTCCCTTTCCGGTATATCCGGATAATAAATATACAACGGGGAATTTCTTATTCGTTAAATCATATGAAGGAGGAAAATAAACGGGAAATTCTCTTACTGAAGGGTCACCCAATGGATTATTTTTTAAAATATCACTGTCGAGTTTTTCTAAAAATATCTCACCTGTTTTTGACATAAATTTTTTATTTAATATGGAATAATTTGAATGGTTCTCCGGGCTCACGACTTAAATCGAGAGCCACCTGATCAGATCCTCCTTCACTGTAATCTTAACATTCTCAATCTCCCCTTTTATTACTTTTACTTTGTATCCGGCATTTTCCACAACCGAGGACTCGTCGGTCCCGCAAAAATTTTCTTTGTATGCTTTATCGAAAGACTTTTTCAGAACATCAAAGGTAAATGCCTGTGGTGTCTGTATTGTCCATAAGCCGTTCCTTTCTGCCGTCCTCTCTACCATATTTCTTTTATCAACCTTTTTGATAGTCTCCGTAATTGGCATTCCCGGTATTACACACTTTACTCTTCTTGCTAAATTAATTAGCTCAGTTATTTTTTTTGAACTGATAAACGGCCGGACCGCATCGTGAACGAGAATAATATCATCGGGATCACATTCCACATATCTTAATGCATTGTAAACTGAATCTTGTCTTACCTTTCCGCCTTCGACAATCCTTTTAACTTTGCTGAACTTATTTTTCTTAATCAGAGTCAGCATCTTTTTTAAATATTCGGCTTTTGTGGAAATTATTATTTCATCTATTAATTTGATACTGTGAAATTTTTCAATAGTATGAACTATTATCTCTTTACCTTTAATTTTTAAAAATTGTTTTGGAGTACTGCCCCCGAATCTTTGTCCGCTTCCTGAAGCGGGTATAATTACTTTTACTTTCATTAAAAATTATTTTCGAAGCCCTGATGCACTGAACAATTTCCTATGCTGATTTAAATTTAGTAATAATGTTTATTCCTGAAAGAGGGCATATTAATTTTTTATCCTGCGGAATATTTAAAATGCAATTTACTGAACTGTCAAAATTAATCATTTATTATTCTTATTACGATAATATTATTTAAC
>JBDTWU010000335.1:0-3170 GCA_040006535.1 bacterium
ATGAGACTAGTGGAAATTTTTCAGATGTATGGATGGTCTGGACATTTGAATGCTTTCCCGATAAAATGATATGGAAATTAAATGATAATGTAGTATATGAGTCTACAGAAGGAATACCAACTTCACCATTATATATTAATGCCAATGTAGCAATAAAAGACTGGCCGGAAAATAATTATAAAGCTGATAATTCAGACGCTCCTTACATAATGGAAATTGATTATATAAAAGTTTATAAAATGATCCCAGTGACTGAATAATTATTCAAGAATTTGATTATTAATTTTGTAGAGGCAGTTATAAAACAAACCCTCATTTCCAAAACTTTTCATTCATTAATTTCGCCTTATTTCTAACTTTAAAATCTTAATTTATATCGATAGCTTCCGTCTTTATGAAAAATAACTCCGGAAGCGATCCTGTAGTCAGCATAGTAATTCCCACATATAACCGGGTAAGCATGCTGGAGAAAGCTATTGAAAGTGTGTTTGCTCAGAGCTATCAGGACTGGGAGCTGATTATAATTGATGATGCATCTACTGATGAGACTCAGAAAAGAATGACCGCCCTTGAGGCTAAGGAAAAGGCCGTGAAATACATGAGGATCCCCAGAATCATTAATAAAGGTATCTCTGAATATTTAAACATTGGATTACGAAATGCTTCCGGAAAGTATGTTGCGAGAATAGATGATGATGATTACTGGTGTCATAAAGATAAGCTGAAGATGCAGGTTGAATTTCTTGATAACAATCCGGAATATGTAGTAGTCGGAGGAGGAGTTATTCTCGTTGACGAAAACGGAGAAGAGCTCTTTAGGTATCTGAAAAAAGAATCAGATGAGGAAATCCGTGACTTCGCTCTTTTTTCAAACCCGTTCACACATGCAACTGTTCTTTTCAGAAAAGATGCCGCGCTTAAACTTGGCGGTTACAAAAATATCAAGCACGTGGAGGATATGGAGCTTTGGCTGAGAATGGGAAAGATCGGCAAGCTTCATAACATAAAAGAATATTTTATAACTTATATGACTGCAGGGCAGAATAAATCCTTTACTCATCAGAGGGAAAACTCTAGAACTGTACTTGAAGTTTTAAAAATGCATAAAGACGATTATCCGAATTTCCATAAAGCATTCATGCTGAATTACACTCAGTATGCGTATTCTTTTTTACCGGTTTTCATTAAAAAAAATCTACAGTCATTTATGTATTATTTCAAAAGGAAAAATTTTTAATAAATTTGCTGGGAAAGAAATATTTTATAGTCGGCGGTGCCGGATTTATAGGCAGCCACTTATGTAAAAAAATTTTTACAGAGGATAAAGACAGTCACATAACAATTTATGACAATTTCTCTTCAGGTAAGAGATGGCATCTTGACGGAATATCAGAAAATAAAAATCTCAAAATAATCGAGGCTGATGTTAAGGAATCAGAATTACTTACCGAAGCAATGCAGGGTTCAGAAATTATTTATCACTTTGCATCAAATCCGGATATTTCTAAAGCAATGACACAGCCGGACATTGACTTTTGGGAAGGCACATATCTGACTAATAATGTGCTGGAAGCAATGAGAAAATCTGGAGTCAGGAATTTATTGTATGCTTCGGGCAGCGGAGTTTACGGAGACGCAAAATATATTGAGACCGGTGAAGATTATTCTCCGCAGCTGCCAATCTCCACATATGGTGCAAGCAAGCTTTCATGTGAGGCATTGATTTCTTCGTATTGTTTTATGTTTGATATGAATGCCGCTGCATTCAGATTTGCAAATGTTGTCGGACCAAATCAAACTCATGGTGTTGGTTTTGACTTTGTAAAAAAATTGTTATCGGATAATTCCAGGCTTGGCATACTTGGTGACGGTACTCAGAGCAAATCGTACATATTTATCGATGACGTTCTTAATGCAATGAGATTAATTGAAAATTATTTTTTAACAGGTTATTCATATTTCAACGTATCAACGCAGGATTACATAACCGTAAAGGAAATTGCCGGCATAGCGACTGAAGTTTTAAAAATAAATAATGTTGAATATATATTTTCAGGAGGAGACAGGGGGTGGAAAGGAGATGTTCCGGTTGTAAGACTGAACTCGGATAAGATAAGAAGTAAAGGATGGAAGAATAAATATTCATCTGCCGAGGCTATAAAACTATCAATACAGTCAATATATGAAGATGCTTTGAAAAATAAATTCGAATGGAAGGGAGTTGTTGCTTGATCATTTCCAGAGCTCCGGTTAGAATTTCAATGGGCGGAGGCGGTACAGATCTTCCTTCTTATTACGAAAAGCACGAAGGTTTTTTACTTGCAGCAAGCATTAATAAATATGTTCACATCCTGTTGAATAAGAGATTTGAAGAGTCGATAAGATTATCATATTCAAAAACAGAAATAGTTGATGACATAAATGATATAGAGCACGGAATCTTCAGAGCTTCATTGAAATCATGCGGGGTAAAGAAACAGGTTGAAATAGTTTCAATAGCCGATGTTCCTTCTAATTGCGGGCTTGGTACTTCATCTACTTTTACAGTTTCTTTATTAAGTGCATTGTTTGCTTATAAGAGGGAATACATGTCACTTCATCAGCTTGCAGAATCTGCATGCAAAATTGAAATTAATTTACTGAAAGAGCCGATAGGCAAGCAGGATCAGTATGCTGCGGTATTCGGGGGCTTTAATGCTTACACATTTTATAAGGACGGCAGCGTTAATGTCGAGCCGGTAAAAATTGACGAGGGAGCTTTAATAGAATTACAGAATAACATGTTTTTATTTTATCTGAATAAAAAAAGATCAGCAAGCGACATTCTTAAAGATCAGAATAAAAAGACGAAAGAAAATAACAAGGATGTCATAGATCGTCTGCATAAAATAAAAGATCTTGGATTACAGACTAAAAAATTGTTAGAGAAGAATAAGATTGATGAATTCGGAGAACTTCTTCATGAGCACTGGATGATAAAGAAAGGTATATCCAGCAAAATTTCCGATCCTTTTATAGATGAAGTATATGAAGCAGCAATGAAAAACGGTGCACTCGGAGGAAAGGTGATCGGTGCAGGCGGAGGTGGATTCTTACTTTTTTACTGTCCGCATGATAAGGCAAAATTTTTGGCTGCGATGAATAAATTTGGTTTGTCGCCCACATGGTTC
>JBDTWU010000336.1:0-6156 GCA_040006535.1 bacterium
ATATACTTCTTACGGTCAGTATTAGAAAATTACAATCTCTGCGACGACATTTTATTGGAGGAAATTACTTAATATTTAAGACCGATACTCTTTACTCGATACTCGATACTCAATACCCAATACAATCAGTTATTGTAAGCCGTCTGTGGTCTTACCAGTGCATACTTTTTTACAAGCTCAGTAATTTTTTTCAGATCAATCATTTGAATGCATTCAAGATTATAAGGACATTCTTTTTTCCAGCAAGGCGCACATTCTAAACCAACAGGGATCAACTTTTCCCCCCGATCATACAGGTCTATCTCACTCCAGCATGACAAGCCAAACCATGCAATTACATATTTTTTCAAAGCTATGGCAAGATGCATTCCGAAACTATCTCCTGAAATTATAATATCGCAGATGTTCATAAAGCATGCACCATTGCGGATTCCGGTATTAGTTGGCGTATAAATAATCTCTTTTTGAATTTTCTTGCTTAAGCTTTCATAGATCAGAAGATTTCTTTCAGTGTCTTCATTTCCTCCAAGCAGCATCATTTTAAAATTATCATATTTTGCAAGATCATTTATTAATTTAACATGCTGCTCTATTGTCATCTTTTTATTTGGAAATAAATTCGAGCAGCCCGTATTAAATCCAACATAAATTTTCTTACTGTCGTATTTGATCTGCTCTTTATAATTATTAATAAACTCATTTTCTGCATCGGTAAAATTAAATATATATTCATCCCTTTTGTAATTAAGGGCAAATGTTTCATGAATTATATGACTGCCGGACTTTAGGTTCTCTCTGAACTTTAGCGTATCATCTATTCCCATTCTGTAATTATACATTGCTTCTTTATTTGCAGGAATTATTTTACCATCGGTGTTTAATAAAAATCCAAATTTATCTTTAGCTTTAACTTCATTTGCAAATGAAGCTGCATACATTGACTTGTCAGAATTCAGCAGCACATCAAACTCAATGTTTCGCAGCATCATTCTGCCTTCGTCATCCCATGTATGAATATGATCGATATAATTATTGTGTCGCAGTATAGCCCTGGCAGATTTCATTGTTATCCAGTAAACGATGCTTTCTGGATATTTGCTTTTTAAAGACGGCAGGATGGAAGTATTAAGCAAAACATTTCCCAGTGCATCAAGAGATATTACCAGTATTTTTTTACCTGTCCTTGTTTCTGGGTTGTCAAGCTGGCAGCCATGCTCAAGACAATTTTTATATGAAATGCATGGCTTATAGCCGGAAAAATTTTTACAGCGCGGTAAATTAAGATCATTATATTCCATAAGATCATTTCATATTTAAGTTCTTCCGGATAAGGCCCGAGATTTTATCAAAGTCTTTTCTTCTGTTTACAAAATCCATCTTATCAGTCTCCACAATTACCAGTTTTCCAAGTGAATATTTTTTTATCCATTCTTCATAGCTCAGGTTCAGTCTTTCCAGATAATCGACATCAATATTTTTTTCAAACTCACGGCCGCGCAGCTTGATCTGCTTTACTAATTTAGGCAGGCTTGCCCGCAGATAGATCATAAGATCGGGAGGCTTAAGAAAATCAGTCATTTCTTTAAAAAGCTTTTTGTAATTACTGTAATCTCTGTTTTTCATTTTGCCCATCTTTTGCAGGTTAGCCGCAAAGATCTCTACGTCCTCATAAATGCTTCTGTCCTGAATCACTGATATTTTTTTGCTAAGTATTTCTTTATGTGTCCTGAAACGGTGTGACAAAAAATATATCTGAAGATTGAATGACCAGCGGTTCATATCCAGATAAAAATCTTTAAGATAAGGATTATTGTTGACCTTTTCGTAATAAGGCTTCCAGTTAAATTCCTTTGATACCAGATGGGTAAGTGAAGATTTTCCTGAGCCGATGTTACCCGCAACCGAAACAAATACTTTTTTTTCTTTCATAGTATTATAAAAAAACCGTCAATGGAAATTTTGACGGTTAAAAAAAACCAGACCGGGGATTAAAATATCTATGAAACAGTTTCTTTTTTAACTGTGTCTACCTTAGCCGAACCGTTGGTATGAACAGATTCTTTTTCAGGAATTACAGCATCAGGAGCCTTCACTGCTTTTTTCTTTTCTTTGATCTTGGTAGCAGCCTTGCCGGTAAGACCTCTTAAGTAATACAGCTTTGCTCTTCTTACGCTGCCGTGTTTCATCAATTCGATCTTTGCAATTCGGGGAGAATTAATCGGAAATATTCTTTCAACACCAACTCCGTTAGAGATCTTCCGGACACGGAATGTCTTGCTGATGCCGCCGCCTTTGATACCCATTACAATACCTTTAAATATCTGTATTCTTTCCTTGTCACCTTCAAAAACATTTACAGAAACTCCTATAGTATCACCTACATGAAACTCCGGGAGATCGCTGCGTATCTGTCCTGCGGTTACTAAATTAATTTGTTTATCCATGATAATCCTCCTTAGATCAATGCTTATTTATTTTTAAAATTCGTTTATATTTTGATTTTGCTTTCTTCTCTCTCCAGATGTTTATTTCTTTATGATTTCCTGACAATAAAACGCCTGGTACTTTTAATTTTTCATAAATTTCCGGTCTCGTATACTGCGGGTAATCAAATCCTGTTTCGACCTGGAAAGAATCTGTGATTGCTGATTCACCATCACTCAGCACTCCGGGTATCAGCCTCGAAATCGCATCAATAAATACATATGCAGCCAAATCTCCGCATGATAATACATAATCTCCGATTGAAATTTCCTGAGTTACAAGTTTAGAAATTACCCTCTCATCCACTCCTTTATAATGTCCGCAGATCAAAATATAATTATCTTTCAGAGATAATTCATTTGCCATTTTTTGATTTAACATTTTTCCCTGGGGAGAGAAATATATTACTTCATCATAAGATCTTACACTTTTTAATTCTTTCACCGCTCTGAAAATTGGCTCCGGCTTTAGTATCATTCCCGATCCGCCGCCGTAAGGCGAGTCATCTATCTGCCTGTACTTACCTTCCGCATAGTCTCTTAGATTATGTATCCCGACTTCTATTAAGTTCTTGTCAATTGCTCTTGATACCAATCCGTTTGTTAAAGAACATTCCAGTATTTTTGAATTTGCACTGATTATGTCAAATCTCATAAAGATGATTTTCCTTATTCTATCCTAATAGAAAAACCCTAATCTAAAAAGCCGTCTATCAGCTCAACATCAATTCGTTTTTTATTTATATCAACATTTTTTACAAACTCATCTCTGAAAGGGATCAGAATTTCTTTTTCTTTATATTTAACATTAAATAAATCACCGCTGCCATAGTTTAATAAAGAAATTACCTTGCCTATATTTTCACCCTTATTAAAAACATAGGCATCTACAAGTTCATATAAATAATAGCTTCCGTCTTCAAGTCTTATACGGTGCTTCTCATCAATCATCAGAACTTTGTCAATCAATTCCCTTGCGCTTTCAATCGAATTAAAATTTTGAAACTTCAGATTGATATAATCCTTTAAAACCTTACATTCTGAAACTTCAAAATCATAACTGCCAAAATCGCTGTTCTTTAAAAACTTGTTTTCCTTCTCGTCATACAAAATTGCTTTCCTGAGGTCATTAAACCTTTCAGGAAAATCAGTCAGAGGAATAATCTTTAAATTTCCCTTTATACCAATTGTCTTAACGATCTTTCCAATCGCTATAAAATTTTTTACGTCGGGCAAAATTTAAAAATTCAGATTTCCTTTCTTATCTTATCAGGGATTTCCATAAAAGCTTTTTTCCCCTGCTTCGAAGCAATAGCCGAAAGCAGAGTCCTTATTGCTTTTGCGGTTCTTCCCATTTTTCCTATTACTTTTCCTGTCTCACTGTCTTCGACATGAAGAATAAATTTTATTTTATTCTCATCTTCGTTTATTTCTTCAACCCTTACAGCTTCCGGATTGTCTACAAGGTGCTTTGCAATAAATTCAATAAATTCTTTCATCTTGGGGAGCTCCTTATTTAGTTAAGAATATTGAATTGAAGTGTTTATAAATAAACTCTTAATTAAACCTTCTGCTCGCCAGTAGCTCCGGGCGTACCGGATTCCTTAGTATCCTTTTTTTCTTTCTTGCTTATTTTACGGCGAGCTTTCTTTTCTTTCGCTCTTACATTCTTAGATTCTTTTCCTGATAAAAATTTCTGAACTTCATCATCTATTGAACCTGCTTCAGCACCCTTTTTCTCCAGATACATTTTTAAAATTAACCCTTCACTTTTCAATAAGCTTCTTACTGTATCAGTAGGCTGAGCTCCAACGCCAAGCCAGTATTTCACTCTGCCTTCCACAAGCGTTACCTGCATGGGGTCAAGGTTCGGATTGTATGTTCCGACCGCCTCAATGAATCTGCCGTCTCTGGGAAACCGTGAATCCGCAGCTACTATTTTGTAAATAGGATAATGTCTCTTTCCTATTCTTTTCAATCTTAATTTAACCAATGTATTGTTTTATTATTTATAATTATTTTATTTATTACAATTTAAATTCATTCATCAGATGTGCAGGAATTTTCATCTTCTTCATTAATCCTCTGCCCTTGTCCTTGTTAAACTGCTTCATCATCTTCTGCATATCTTCAAATTGTTTTATCACCCTGTTTACCTGCTGGATAGGGTTACCGCTTCCGTCAGCAATTCTTCTTCTTCTTGTACCATTAAGCAAATGCGGATTTTCTCTTTCTTTAATTGTCATAGATAAAATTACCGATTCTATCTTTGTTAAAACCGTATCATCTACCTCCTGATTCTTCACTATTTTGTTTGCACCGGGTATCATTGAGATCAGGCTTGAGAGAGAACCCATTTTTTTTATCTGATTCATATAAGCCAGGAAGTCATTGTAATCAAATTTATTCCTTCTGAACTTTTCTTCAAGCTTGCCGCTTTCATTTACATCAAACTCTGTCTGAGCTTTTTCTACAAATGAAACAATATCACCCATACCAAGAATCCGCGAAGCCATTCTCTCAGGATAAAATTGTTCAATAGCATCAAGCTTCTCTCCGACTCCGGCAAACTTGATCGGTACATTGACAATAGCCTTTATTGATAATGCAGCACCGCCTCTTGTATCTCCGTCTAATTTAGTTAAAACTACTCCGTCATAATTCAGCTTATCATGAAATGCTTTAGCTGTATTGACTGCATCCTGACCGGTCATCGAATCAACTACAAATAATATCTCCTCAGGAGCAAGTGCTGATTTGATCCTCGATACTTCATTCATCATCTCTTCATCTATTGCAAGCCGGCCGGCAGTATCTATAATTAAAGTATCTCTTGCATTTTGCTTTGCGTGTTCAATTGCTTCCTTAGAAATTTTCAGCGGATCTTTTTCTTTATCATTTGAATAAACCGGAATGCCGGCCTGTTTTCCCAGTATCTTTAATTGCTCAATGGCAGCCGGTCTGTAAACGTCGCATGCAGCGAGCAAAGGATTTTTTCCTTTTGATTTTAAATATTTAGCAAGCTTAGCTGCGAAAGTCGTTTTACCCGAACCCTGCAAACCGACAAGCATTATTACAGAAGGGATTCTCTGAGAAAAACTGATCTCAGCTTTTTCGGAGCCCATCAGATTAATCAGCTCGTCATTTATTATTTTAACGATTAACTGACCGGGTGTAATGCTGGTAAGCACGTTCTGCCCGAGTGACTTTGCTTTTACATCATTTATAAACTTAGTGACAACTTTATAATTAACATCGGCATCAAATAAGACACGCCTAATCTCACGCAGGGATTCATCAATGTTTGATTCAGAGATCTTACCCTGTCCGCGGATTTTTTTTAATACGCCTTCGAGCTTATTTGTTAAATCGTCTAACAAAGCAGTATTTGTGTGATGTAATTATTAAAGTAAGCTTAAAATACCAATACTAAGGACTTTTATCAAGGATTATATTCGAAGGTTGATCAGGCTTGAAATCAATGCTGTCCGAGCTTTCAAATACAAACCCCTTCGGAAACCCAAAATGCAATCTCCTGATTTTTCCACTCCTCTCAAAATTCTCTCAGCAACCGAAATCGATGGTTCTCGGTGCCATTCATCATCTGCAAAATGTTTGTAGGCATCTCAATTTATTTCAGCATAAAATTTATCTTCATCCCAATTTTCAGGAT
>JBDTWU010000337.1:0-3241 GCA_040006535.1 bacterium
AGCTTATAATATTTGTCTTTATTTCTGATTAACTCTTTAAAATTTCCTTTCAGTTTTTCTATCTCAAGGATTTCCGAATCACCTGTTAATTCATTACCTTTAGAGAATATTTTATTAACCGGATATTTTTTTATTTTCCCTAAAGTATTATTTGCATTATAAATCCACGACCTGTCACGGAAATCACTTGTCACTTCATTTAATAAACCCGGATAGTGTGCTTCCCGCATTTCTACAATTCCTCTGTCCTGATAAATTCTTCGCAGATATTCCCATGTAAAATTTTTAACCGGTATGAACTTTTTTAAAATTAATCTTTGCTCATACAATATTTTCCAGCCGGATAATTTTATGTTCGAAATCAGATCCGGGTCATTTGGAATTTCTTTTATAAAACCTGAACTATTCTCCGGGAATAATTGAATATTATATTTTAGTGATTCTTCGAATGCCTGCTTTCTTATTACAATCCCTGAATTCCAGAGATATTTTTTTTTATTCGTTATATCCCCGGACTCTTCAGAGATTTTACCAATCGAATAAAATTCTTTATTGATTCCAAACCAGCCGGGAGGCTTTACATCGCTCAATAATTCAGTTTGCCCTCCTAACATCCCCGCTCTTTTATTCTGACTTAAAACTTTATATGCAATTCTTAAATAATCCTGATTTATAAAATCAGTCTCATTCAAAAATATCATATAATTAAATTTGCATAACGCTTTAGCTACGTGTTTAATTTTATGATAATTGATAATTGATTGAGTTTCAAATCTGAGGTTGGCCCGGCAATTTGAATGTCGCCACAGGTTCCTTAAATTCTGTTTTACATCTTCTTTAATAAAATTACTAATAACGATTACTTCCCATTGAAAATCTTTGTTTAACTTTTGTCCGGTAATATTTTCTAATGCTTTCTTTAATAAAAAATATGAAGTATTCTGATAATTTAAAACGATTGAAATCCCCCTCGCATCCTTCTTTAACTTGTATTGAGGGAATCTGAAATAAGTTTTTCCAATGATAAATTTCAAATACTTATATTCATTTTTTCTTACCAGCTTTTTTAAAACTCTGATTTTTCTGTTATACGATTTCAGAGTTTTTAAGTGCTCGCTGATTACGCCAAAAAGAAATTCGATCTTCAGAATATCTGCATCTCCCTCGAGTGTTTCCTTAAATGCTAATAATTTCCATAGTTTAAATTTCCGTAGTTTACGATAAGTTCTTCTTACTGAATTTCTGCGATCACTTTTAATCGGGATTTCTGAAAACTCATTAATTTTCTTTAACTGAATTTTTTTATACGGCTCTAATTTAACCGAATTAATCCCTGATTGTCTACGAATCGTCCGCAGGTTTTTCCAGTGAGAAGCAGATGATGTAATAAAATTCTTTAACTTTAAATCAAAAGTATAATTTATTTTCCAGCCGGATATTCTCAATCCAAGACATATCTCAGAATCAATGCCACTTGTAATATTTTTATTTTTGTTGCCTGCGAAAATAGAAGTGTATTTTTTATCAGTTAAAATTTTCCATGCGTCTTTCCTGATCGCCATTCCGGCACTCCACAAGACACCTTTTGCCCAGGTAATATCTCCCGGATATTCAAATTGCTCACCTAACTGATAGCTGAGACTGTTCACGCCTTTAAGCCAATCCGGTAAAGTGATATTTGAAACAGATTCTGTAATACCGCCAATTGCTCCGGTATTAAAATTCTCCATCATTTTTTTTGAGACAGTTTCCACATAATTAATATTCAAAAGGTTGCCGGGGTTGCAGAAGACAATATAATTATATCCTGAAGATTCAATCCCGGCTTTGCGGGCTTCGTATATTCCCGAATCTGGTAATTGAATAATACGGAAAGGAGCTTTACATCTGTATTTGTGCCATGATTCAGAAGCGGCTTTGACAGAATTATCAGTTGATGCATTATCAACAAATATAACTTCCCATGGTATATAACGGGATACTCTTTGATTTGCCAGGCTTCTTAAGGTAATGTCAATCAGATCCTCATCATTCTTACAATTTATAATAACTGATACACCTGTGCTGGTAATTGGAATTTTAAATTTTGAAAGGAAATCCAGATTTTCATAAACCACCTCAGAATTTAAGATGATGGTTTCACTTAATTGTGCCGCAGCCCCTTCCTCATCATTAAACTCTTCATACATTCTTTTAGCATTATTAAATGAATACACAGCATAATGCTTTTGTCTGAATAATGTTACTTCCTCTCTTTTATCTTCCGGAAGATATTGTGTAAAGATGCATGCTGCTTCTCTTAAAAATCTCATGTCCTGCCCGGTCCTCATATCAGTCAGGGTCATGGACTTCCTGTGAATTCTGTATTCTGCCAGTGCCTCCGGTTCATAAGCTATCGGAAAATGGGCAGCTATTCTTACCCACATTTCCCAGTCCTCACATCCTATATTCTTTGGAATGTACCCGCCTATCTGTTCATAAACTTTTCTTCGCACAACCATTGCGCAGTATTGTATCCTTTGCTTTTGCGCTAATTTAACTAATGCGTCATCCAGAATTCCCGTCTCTTCCATCTCCGGTTCTGAATAAAACATAAACTTACCGTCATCATCTATATATTCCTGTCTGCAAAACACTGCACCGGCATCTTTGTACTTTCTAAAGATGCTTTCAAACCGTGTGTAAAAACCGGGCTTAACTCTGTCGTCGTCATGAAGCAAATGAACAAATTCACCTCTTGCTCTTCTTACACTTTCTGTAAAGTTGAATGAATGTCCCACATTTTTCGGAAGCCTGTAATATTCAACCCTGCCCTTCCAGTTATCATAAATAAATTTCTCCAGATCAGCTTTTGTAGAGCAGTCGTCGACGAATTCTATTTGCATTTTTTCCGCACCCGGATCCTGAGCGAGCAGACTATTTATAGATTCCTTCAGAAAATATTCATTGGGATTAAATGAAGGTATCATTACTGACCATAATGGTCTTTTAATACCGGGGGGAATGGGCTCAACGATATTGGATGTGATACCTGAGTGCAATTTATTTTGTATTATTTTATTTTCCACCTGACCTGCCTGTTAAGTAATTCATCAAACAAATTTTCATCGGCTCCTTCATGTAATATCCTGTAAAAATTTATAATTTCCCGGTGATTATTTTTTAAAAATTCTTTTTCCGACAAAACAAGTTTTTTATAATATCTTTTTGCCTGATAATATTTTTTCTGTTTTATATTAAT
>JBDTWU010000338.1:0-2506 GCA_040006535.1 bacterium
TATCAGTTGTGAAAGGCATGGTTTTTAATAATAATAAAGTAATCAGCAGGAAGGTAAGAATAATCAATGCAGGTTTTATACTTTTTAAGTTTTTCATGATTCGATGTTTGATTAGTTAAAGTTTTTCAAAAAAGTATAATTATATTAAGAAGTTGCACCTCCGCAGCTTGAGCCTGCACCGGCAGTGCAGCCAAAACAATGTTGCCCAGTAATAATTTCCCTGTCGTCAAGATAATCAATGTCAAAATCAGAGATGTGATTCTTATTTTCATTCAAGACTTTTAGTTCAAGCATCTGGTTAAAATCACAATCGTATAAATATCCGTCCCATCCGATTGAAATAGTATTAGTGCACATAACATTTTTCACAGACTCAGGATTATATGCATCAATAAGTCTGGTCATATAGCTTTCGTAATTTCCCGAATCTATTAAGTATTCAAGAAATCTGCTTATCGGCATATTTGTAATTGTATATAGGTTATTAAACACTATTCCATGATCTTTAAATAAATTCTTTTTGTATTCAATTTCCAGATCAGATTGAGAAGAAGGCAGGTATGCTCCTGAAGGATTATAAACGAGATTAAGAATTAATCCGGAAGAATCAATTCCATAGCCGGCCTGATTTAAAAGTTTCAGAGCCTTAATAGATTTTTCAAATACACCCTCTCCTCTTTGCCGGTTAGTTTTGTTTGTCTGATAAAAGGGGAGTGAGGAAACAACTTCAATTTTATTTTCAGCGAAAAATTCCGGAAGATAATGAAATCTGGGATTGGAAAGAATAATTGTAAGATTGCATCTTACAATTATGTGCCTGTCAAGTTTTTTAATCTCTTCGGCAAACCATTTGAAATCAGGATTGAGTTCAGGTGCTCCGCCGGTTAAATCCACCGTTGGAATATCCGTCTCCGAGAGCTTATCAAGACATATCTGCATTGTTTCCTTCGTCATGATTTCCTTTCTGTCGGGACCTGCATCCACATGACAATGCCTGCATGTCTGATTGCACATTTTTCCAAGATTGATCTGAAATATCTCAACTCTCCGGGAAATTAATTTTTCTATTCCGGATTTTTTAAGATAAGATTTAAAAGAACGGACCGGGTCATTATTCAGAATCAGGATTTGCTCACCGGGTATCGAAAGAACAGAATCACGAAACTTCAGGGATTTAACGAGCATTTAATAATGCAATTAATTCAATAATAATTTTCACATTGAAACTTTTTTTACATGATTCATCATCTGAACGCCATGAACCAGTGAAGCTCCGCCTCTTATTGCTGTTGCAACATGAACTGCTTCCATCATCTGTTCTTCGGTGAATCCTTTTTCAAGAGCATCGTTTGAATAAGCATCAATGCAATAAGGACATTGAACTGCATGAGAAACTGCAAGAGCTATAAGCGATTTTTCACGGGCAGTCAATGCTCCTTCGGCAAAGACAGCACCGTAATAATCAAAAAATTTTTTTGCAAGATCTTCATCAAATTCTGCTACACCTGAAAATTTTTTTAAATCATCAGGATTATAATAGTTATCCACTTTTTATTTTATTTATTTTTCGAAAACAATCCTTTGTCAATACTTTCAAATAAAAATATCTAAAGTATTTAAGTGAATACAGAACTAATAAAGCTTATGAAGTTACTATTCTGTTCAGTAAATTTATAAAATAATTTTTATTAAAATATAAAATTTATATTTCACTTCAAAAAGAAATAATTTAAGTAACCTACCGGACATTTACTTAGATCAACAGCGTATCTATTACTTGTATGATGCTATGAAGAATTGTGTTTAACGCTTTAACCTTTGATTTAGAGAATTGGGTAAATTCCTGAGCAATTTTAACATACAATTATTTTGAATGTAACTTTTGCTCGAGGGATTAAAGGCAACGAACCGTGCTTGCCATTCCAACATTCATAGCGGGATTGCATGATAGTGGGCTGATTAGCAGGAACGACCGCTTTGAATATACTTTTTTTTAATTTTCAAAAATGAGAATGAATTTTAATTTTAACCTTGCTGATTTCCCACCCTTACAGCTTCTTGTAAAATATTTAAACTTAATTTTTCATTTCCCCTGAAAAATCTTCTTTCAGCAGTTCTTTAATTGTCTGTTCCATTTCAGTATATTTTCCTTCACCGACCTTCTTATATCTTATCTCTCCTTTTTTATCAAGAATAAAAATAGTCGGCCATGCATGTACGTCATATTTTCTCCATACGGAAAAATCATTATCGGTAAGAACAGGATATTTTATGCCAAGCTCAGATACATTTTCTTTTACATTCTCGAAATTTCTTTCATTGTCAAACTCGGGGCAGTGTATTCCAATCATTTCGAAATTACCTGATTTATATTTATCATACCATTTGTTAAGATAAGGTAGCGTGTTGACACAATTGTAGCATCCGAAGGTCCAAAACTCAATCACCACCACTTTTCCCTTCAGATCTTCCAGCGTAATATCCTTCTCGGTATTGATCCACTTAC
>JBDTWU010000339.1:0-8940 GCA_040006535.1 bacterium
AAAATTTTTCGACAGGCGGTTTAAGACTTTGGTTTTGATCGCTTTTTTAATTTTAGTGTGGATCATTGTGATCCATTTCTTTTCAAACTATATAAAATCAAATATTAGTGAAAGCTGGAAAGATGTATCCGCCGAAAAAACTGTTCAGCAGACTGCAGTTGTTGAAAATTTATTTAATGAATATCAGTCCGATCTGAATAATTTCTCGGAGAAACTAATATCAAATACCGAGATCACAAAACAGGTTCAACGAAGCGATTCGAAGAAACTGTTCGAAGAAATTTTCAAAATTAACTTCAGCAGCAATTATCAGCTTGAGATATATAATACAAGACTGGAGCTTCTTGAATTCAAAGGCAGGAAGCTGGATTCCGATGTTTTCTCACTTCAGAAATGTCTGAGCGGTCATAAATATTCTGTTATTAAAGAAATTGGTTTTTATACTTATCTGATTGTTTACTCCCCGGTTCGCGATTTAAAAAATAATACTTTGATATCGGGAGTAATGCTGACAGCGAAGTTGATAGACATCAAATATCAGATCAACAATAAATTTTTCAGCAATACCGGTTTGCTGAATGAACTTAATGAAGTTTTACAGGTCACTCCTGAAATAATTCCTGCAAACACAATATCCGGCAGAATTGATCTTGATTCTACAGGTCTTCTTGAAAATTCTTCAATTGAATTAAAAGGCTTAGACGGGAATGTAATAGGGCTCCTGCTCCTTCCGAAGTACAGTGAGATCTCGCATGCTCAGAGTATTGACACATACTCAAAAAAAATTAATTCACTTCTTGTTTTCGGGCTCACAGTTATACTTTTTTTAATATTCTATAAATTTCTTTTAAGATTTGATTCCCTCGTCATCCGATTTATGATCTTTTCTTTTCTCCTTGCTGCAATAAGATTTGTATGGCTCGAATTTCATTTTCCTTCAAAGACGATTGTTTCGGAAATTTTTTCCCCGGGTTATTATGCATCGACATACGGCTTCGGAATTGCAAAATCTTCCGGAGAATTTCTTATTACTTCAATATTTATACTGATAATTTCTTTGTACGGTATATACCTGACTGCAAATAAAAAAAGATCAAAACCTTTTAAGGCTATACGTACAGACAAACTTTTACTTCACCTGTTAAACTTTTGCCTGATACTTGTTTTCTTCGCCCTGATATATTTTTTTGGATCCGTTATTCAAAGTATTGTTTATGATTCTAATCTTAAATTTTTTGATAAGACAAGTTTAATACCCAACCCCGAATTGTTTATTATTGAGCTGACCGTACTGATACTTGCCTTTTCATTATTCATATTGCTGGTGTCAGTTGTAATCCTTATAATCAGAAATTCCTATAAAGAATTTTCCCGTGTAAAGCTTTTCGGAAGATATTCATTTTTTATATTGTTAATCCTTCTGCTGGTCATTAACCAGCTTATAAATATATTTCCATGGGATTTTACAATTGATTATTTCTATCGTTCGATGATTCTTATTCTGAGTTTTTTCCTGGGGGTTTATCTTGCAAGGAAAATTATTCTTACACAGAATTACAATATTTTTTCATTAAAGATTTTTTCCCTGATAATACTATTCTGTATAATTACTATTCCGGGAATTCTTCTCGATAAGATAACCTCACAGGAAACTTATTTTGTGGAATTGATCGGAAGGAAGATCACGGAAAAAGATGATGATAAGATAAAGTTCTTAATTATGACAGAGCTGACCAATATTTCTGAAGATAAAAGGATAGAAAATAATATCAGAGACAAGAATAAGCTATCTGAGCTGGCATTCTCAATATGGTCCGACAGTAAGTTCAGTGAGGAGAATTTCAACACAGCTATTATAGTACTGGACACTAACAAAAAAATATTAAGTGACTTCGTTTTTAATTCAAAAAATTCAACACCGGATTCAATTGTCAGTTTTTCTGATATCAATTATTTCAGGAGAAAAAATCTCTTCCGCACTGTAAGTGACACTTCTGAATTCCAGGATACTCTCAGCACTGATGAAGCTGAAGAAGGCGCAGAGGAAGAAGCTTTACCTGGAAATAAGCCTGAAGACATCAGCAGTCTTTTTATAACAGATAAAATTTTAATTCTTAAGAACACAAACGATAAATATTATCTGGGAATTGTTCCGCTAGAGAAAATCGGATTAAAAAACACAGCTTTTCAGACCAATCTGGGTTATCTTCTGGTTGCAGTTCAATATGAATCAAAAAATTTTCTCACGCAGTCTTCAATGCAGCTCTTTAAAAATTATTCAAAGGATAATTTATTTGATAAGCTGATCTCTACCCCGATCATTACAGAATATGCGGGGGGAGAGATTGTAAGTTCAACTAATCAGGATCTTTCCAAGGCTAATACTTTATCACTTGATGCATTTCATGAGTCAATAAAATTCCGTAAAGATAAGAATGAATGGCGATATGAAATAATCAACAACGAAAAATACAGGACGTATTATATTGTAGCTCCGCAGGATAAGAGCTCTGCCGGAGAGAGGATTTTTTCCATAAGTCTTAAAAGGAATGATTTCAAGCTGACAACATTTTTCTATCTGAAATTTATTTTGTTTGTAGTTCTTATATACCTTATTACACTTGCTGTATTTGCAATATTGCTTTCGTTTAAGATAAAAAAATTCAGGCTTAATTTCAGAGAAAAGCTTTTCTCATCTTTTTTTATTGTATCCGTAATCCCGATCGTCCTTCTTGCAATTTATACACGGAGCTTTATTAAGGATAAATATGATTTTAATTTTCAGAATGCGATTATTTCAGATCTTAACCTTGTATCCCAGAGTGTTAAAACAAATCAGCTTCGTATGAATAACCCGGATAGCTTAAGTAAAGAGCAGGACAAGCTGCTTACAAAATCACTGACTCAGACTGACAAGAATTTTAATTTATTTTTAAAAACAAAACTGGTTTCCACAACCAATGAGGAATTATATAAATCAGATCTTCTGGATACCAGGGTTGATGCTGATGCGTATTATAATATTATTTACTTAAGAAAAGATTTTTTTTCAAAGTCTGAGCAGATCGGGGTCTATTCTTTTATTGTAGGATATAAGCCGTTTTTTGATTCGAAAAATAATATAATTGGGCTGATGTCTTCACAAACTGTTTATAAGCAGAACGAAGTGAATGAAGAGCTTACAGAGATATTAACTTTTATCTTCGGAATATATTTTATTGTAATAATTATTCTTCTGGTCTTTGTAACATTTCTTACTGACAGAATTTCAAAACCCATACTGCAGCTTCAGAATGCAACGGAAAGAATTTCACTGGGTGACAGCAATGTTGCATTGAACATAAACAGAAAGGATGAGATCGGTGATCTGGTTAATTCGTTTAATAAAATGTCAAAAGAGCTTGAGAGCTCTAAAGAAAAATTAAAGAAAGCGGAACGTGAAGCTGCATGGCGGGATATTGCAAGGCGTGTTGCTCATGAAATTAAAAATCCGCTTACTCCAATGAAGCTTTCTATTCAGCATCTCTATGAAGTGTATAATAACGGAAATAAAAATAATTTTCCGGACGTGCTTAAAAAAACAAGGAATATTATAATCAATGAAATTGATAAGCTTAACAGGATCGCAACTGAATTCTCAGCCTTTGCAAAGCTATCAGGAAAAAATTATGAAGAAACAGTTTTGAATGAAGTGATAGAAGATGTCATTAATCTTTACAGGTCTGCTCCGGATATTGAATTTAAAGAATGTCTGGATAGAAATATCAGTAATATCTTTGCAGATGAACAGGAACTTAACAGGGTGTTTCAGAACTTAATTAAAAATTCCATCCAGTCTATTGATGATAAAGGAATAATTGAGCTGAGAACTTATCAGGAGGGAAAGTGTGTTGTCGCGGAAGTTATTGATAACGGAAGCGGCATTGATCCGAAGATCATGAAGGAGTTGTTTGAGCCGAACTTTTCAACGAAATCAACCGGCATGGGGCTTGGTCTTGCAATCACTAAAAAAACTCTCGACGATATGAAAGCAGGCATCTCCTTTGAAAGCATCCTGAATGGAGGAACAAAAGTAATTATCAGATTCCTGCCTTTTATCGTAAGCAATCCTAAAAAAGTTTGAAATACAAAATATTCCTTTCACTGATAATTTCAGTTTTAGTTTCCTCATGCGCAAATCAGCTGCCTCCATCCGGCGGAGAGGATGACAAAATTCCTCCTAAGATCATTTCAATCTACCCTAAACCAAATTCGGTAAATTTTCGGGATAATAAAATAATTTTAAAGTTTGATGAATATGTTGACAGAAGAAGCTTTCAGGAATCATTCTTCATTTCTCCAAAGCCCCGTGGTGAAATAATTTTTAACTGGAGCGGGAGAGAGGTTGAGGTCGAATTGCCCAAATCACCGGATAAGAATAAAACATACGTAATCATTATAGGAACTGAATTGAAAGATGTCCGGGGAAATATGATTGAAAGCCCGTTCTCATTTGCTTTCTCCACCGGAAATAAAATCGATAAAGGAATTATTTCAGGTAAGGTTCTTGCTGATAAACTTGACCGGGTTAAAATCCTTGCATACAGTATAGGAGGAAAGCCTGACGACAGACTAAATCCCGAAGTGCAATTATCGGATTATGTGAAACAGATTTCTCCGGATGGCAGCTATTCTCTCACTAACCTTCCGGAAGGCGAATACAGAATTTTTGCAATTACAGATGAGGACAGAAATAATTTGTATGATAAGGACCTCGACAAAATTTCCATTCTGTCTAAGGATTATAAGCTTACAGGTGACAGTAATGCCGTTGAGGAGGTAAATTTTTTACTTAAAGATTTTGAAGCAAATAAATTCAGCAATAATTTTATGAGCCTGCTCAAGCCTGACTCAGTAAATTTTATTTCAGCAAATATTTCGAATAATGACAGAAACATTCCAACCGGATACAGATTCTATTTTTATTTCAGGAATAATCGTTTATCCAAATCGGATATTGTAAACAATTTTTTTTTAAAGGACTCTTCAAACAGCATAAACTACCGTCCAGTATTTAACTGGCTAAGCGATTCACTTGTAGAAGTTTTTACCACAGAAAATTTAAATGCATCATCTGCATATCAAATTACAATTGACCTTTCAAAAACCGTAAAAAATTATTTTTATAAAATTAAATTTTATACCGCGGGTAAAAATTCATTTGGCAGGGTGTCCGGGAAAATAACCGGAAATGAAAGTTCGGTATATCCAGTATATGTTCAGCTTTTTAATAAAGAAAATCCATTTATTTCATATAACAAAAAAATCACTGACTCAACTGATTTTATGTTTAACGAAATACTTGAAGGCAGTTATGATTTGTTTTCATTTATCGATAAAAATGAGGACGGCAGATTTAACAGAGGGAATATTAATCCTTTTAGTCCTTCAGAGGAATTCATTATTTACGGGAAAGAGCTGAGAATAAAGGGCGGTTGGAGTATAGAAAATGTTTCATTAAACTTTTAAATTTTCTTTGTGATAAAAAATTTAATTTTGTAAGCAAGATTGTAAAGAAGCAGGTCCAGAAAAATATTGCTGTCTATATCACGGATCGCTTCTTCAATGAAGTTAATTATCTGATAAGTTTCAGATTCGAAATTAAAGTCAAAATTTGTTATTCGTTTCAGCTGATTCTTATCCCTGTTAATTATCATTTCATCATTCCCGTGTTTCCTGCTGACAATGTCCCTGAACCATACCGCCATCAGGATCAGAAATTGTTTTACCCGGTCCTTATCTTTTTTACCAACAATAAAATCAATGTCATTCCCCAGCTTAAGATATTGATTGGCAATGACCGAACTTAACAGATCAGGTACTTTATCTCTTAGTTCAAGAAAATTCTTCTCTAATATCTGGTTACATCTGGAAATACTTCCACCGGATAAATTCGCAAAAAATACAGCTTCATCTTCTGTAATACTGATATCTTTCTTCTTTATGTAAGCCAGTATTTGATCAAAGCTCAGATCATTAAATTTTATTTTCTGACATCTTCCGGTTATAGTCGGCAGAAGCGAATTCACTTCAGAAGTCGTTAAAATTAATATAGAATCCCCGGGTGGCTCTTCCAGAATTTTAAGTAGTGAATTTGCGCTTTGCATATTCATCATATCGCAGCAGGAAATGACAAATATTTTTTTCTTTCCAGATCTTCCCGTCATATAAATTTCTTTTTTTATCTGCCGAATACTTGAAATTCTGATGTCATTAGCTTTCGGAAGAGAAATGCTGTAGTAATTATCCGCTGCCTTTGCATACATTTCGGACATATAATTCTCAAAATCTTCTTTATCCAGTTTTTCCAGGGGATTAGTATCTTCATCCGAATCATTCTTTCCTGAGGGAAGAGCTGTAATATATTTAAAGACCGGAGACCTGAGCGATTTGATTTCCCTACAGCTTCTGCATTTGTCACAGGCCTCAAACCCATTAAGGGGTTCATCACAGTTGAGCAGCTTAGCAAATTCAATTGCAGCAGCATCCTTTCCTGTACCTTTGTTTCCGTAAAAAATATATGCGTGGGAAATCCTCCCTCTTAAGTATATATTTTTCAGGATTTCCTTTACTCTATCCTGTCCTATTATGTTAGACCACATGAATTAAAATTTAAAATGTATTTCCTATTCCGAACTGAAAATTATATTTGTCACCAAAATTACTTCCCTTTCCGAAGAGCCAGTTGGATCCTCCTACAGGTCCCGGCTGTGGATCATATATTTTCAGTCCTATGTCAAATCTGATAGCGCCAATTACAGTATAATATCTTATTCCTCCGCCTGCTGCAACAGCAATCTCATTAAACTTAAATTTTCCTATCTCTGACCAAACATTTCCCCAATCAATAAATGTTGCGAAACCAAGGTCTCTAATGTAAGAATTATTTGCCTCCAGAAATGGTCTGATCCGTTGTTCAATTGAATTTTCAATTATAAAATTTCCTCCGACAGTTTTATCTTTGACTATCCCGAGCTGCTTTGCACCCCATCCCCGGATGCTTGAGCTTCCCCCACACAGAAATCTTGTATCTGTCGGAACTCTGTCCGCGTTGACTTTAGCCCCGTTAAATTCAAATGTATTGTCTCCGTATTCAACAATAATTCCCGTTGAAATCTTTGCTGCCAGTGTAGAGGCAACATTTATTTCGCTGCTGCTAAGATTAAAATATGATGAATTGAAATTAGAAAACTTTACATAGCTTACAGTTTGTGTGTTAAATAAATTTTTCACTATCTTTCCAAGAAGCCCGCTCTCCTCTAATTCATAAGACTGATAGTAACCTTTGAAAGGAAACTGCAGGCTGTTTACAGAATTGTGAATAACAGTGAATCCAATTACTGATTTGAAATAATTAATGTCGAATCTGCCGATATTTATAGTATCATTCACTTGCAGGTCTTTCTTTAAAATCACTCTCGAATTTTCAACATCCCAACGGGAACTTAGCCTGTTAATGTATGTGTAGTCCGGAAGATTGTAGCTAATGTTAAATGAATTTTTTATCTGCGTTACGTTGACCTGATCATCAAGTCTGTATTGTGCACCAATGTTCCATGTGCCGGATATATTTCTGTTATTAAAGAGGAAAGGCTGATAAATTGTATTTACAAATTCAAACCTGTTATCATTAAAGGAATGGAAATAAATTCTTGCTCTGGTTGTCAAGACTCTGCCGCCACCAAAAAAATATTTATCGGAAAATGAGATACCTGTACCCAGATAAAAAATTTTGTTGTCAAAGTAATAACCGAATATTTCCGGAGTCAGATTATATTTATCGCCAACAATTGCGTTTATTGCGAGATCAACTTTCTTATTAACACTATCAATACTTTCAATTGTAATCCTCGGATTATCAAGGATCGATATTTTAGTGAGATTCAATTCGCTGTTTATAACTTCTTCCTTATTATATACCTGATTTTCCGAGTATGTAAGCTCTCTTCTGATATCATCCGTGGTAACATTATACTTCCGGCTGTTAATTGTGATCTTTGTTGGTCCGAAATCATAGAGTAACCTGGGGATCAGAATAAGTTTTACATTTACTTTACCGTTCAGAGCTTTATCATATGTTTCGTATTTCAAAACTTCCGGACTATGCGCGGTCGCAGTAGCATAACCGGAATTATATAAAATATTTAATACTCTTGATTCCTCAAGCTTAATACTATCCTTGGAATAAAACCTTCCTTTGCTCAGCAGCTTATCGTTCGTTCGCATAATTTTTTCTCTTACCGGTTTAACGATACTATCCAGTCCCTTATATTCCACATCATAATAAACGTACCTGATTTGCTCTGTGATAATAAAATTTTCAACTACTTCTTTATCATCTTTATTAAATACAAGGTTTGTATCCACCTCTGCATCAAAAAATCCATTATCAAAATAATATTTTTTTATTCTTTCAACATCCTGAATATAAACTGTCATATCAAATATATCGCTCTCTTTTGTAGCAAGAAGATTTTTCAGATCGCCTTCGTTGTATGTTTCCTTTCCTTTGAATAAAATGTTGATTTCATCGATCTCATATTTATCAATGATGCTATTATCATCCTGTGCAAAGCAGGAAAAATTTAATAAAAGCGGATAAAAAATTATCAGAAGATATTTAATAATCTTATAATTCAAATTAAATAAACCCGGTTGGATAAAAAAAAACCCAATAATATTAAATTATTGGGTTTAAAATTTAAAAAATTAAACTTAGAAATCTTTGTTTTCCTCATCATAGAAAAAATCCTCATCTGTAGGATAATCCAGCCATATCTCTTCAATGCTTTCGAACGGCTCTTCAGTATCTTCCAGATCATTAAGGTTGTTGACAACTTCTTTTGGTGCACCTGTTCTCACTGCATAATCTATCAATTCGAACTTATTGGCTGGCCATGG
>JBDTWU010000340.1:0-6079 GCA_040006535.1 bacterium
ATTCGAGACGATTGGCAGGGTAAACATTTATTGAATAATCATAATTATTATTCTTTAAATTTCGCACATCCGATAAGGATTTAAACTTTGACTGTTTGAGGAAATTTATAAAATGAATATCTTTTATGAATGGATTGTGCTCATACATTTCCTTTACAGAGCGGAACATTACGAGCATATCAATTTCAGCACCTGAAATTTTTTCTTTGAGAATACGGAGTGCAGGAGAGAACATCAGAGCATCACCATTTCCGGAGAGAGCGTTGATCAATATCTTCATGACAGCTTTCGGATTATAATCACTGATGAACTTCGGACAAGGGATCAAATAATTTCAGGAGCCACGGAATCTTTATGAAAATCAATGCGACAAAAGAGATCAGAAAAATAATGCATATAATTAGTAAGACAGGCTGCTTATACAATTTTTCGGGATACTGAACCGGGCTGTTTGGCAGAAAACCGATTCGCAGATATTCTGTTATCAGCAAAGCGAGAATAGGCATCGTGAATATTAATTCAAATTTATATCTGATTAAAAATATTGCAGAAAAAAATGAAAACATTGAAGTATAGAAAATTATACTTGTGATCAGAGACTCTTCTGTATAACGTGCCAAAGATTTTCTGTATGTATTTACAATTTTTTGGTTTGAAATGTATCTAATCTCTCCTAATCTTTTTGTCGCCATAAATAAAGCACCAATCATCCAGTATGCTAATATTACAGAAAGAGGAGGGAGAACTAAAGTTGTAACACAAAACCATCCGAGTAAAAATCTTAGCGGATTGTTAACCGATTCGGATAACACATCCAGATAAATAACATCTTTTGTTCTTACCGGGGGAACATTATAAAAAAGTCCCATCACCAGAAGCAAAAGATTACTTAAGAAAAAATAAAAATTTATATTGTATGATAAAATCAGACCTCCCAAAGCTATTAAAAAATATTGAAGATAGCCAAGCTTGATCTTTATGAGTCCTGCAGGAACGGGCCGGTTTTTTTTAACCGGATGATTCTTATCGAACGGGGCATCGAGAATTTCGTTTATAGTATAATTTGCAGAAGCTATAAGACAAGTTGCAAATATGCCCAGAAGAATAGTGAAAAAAATATCTGCATTGAAACTCTGACCTGAAAATAAAAACGCAAGCAAAAATCCGGGAAGCATAAACACATTTTTAAACCAGTGGTCCGGTCTTGCAATGCTTATATAAGGTGATAATTTTTTGAACAATTATTTTGGCTGTTATTAATTTTTTTAATCAGCTTTTCTATAGTTTTAAATCTAAAGCAGCTGGAATATAATTTTTTGCCGGGCTGAAACTTTCCTACTAATAAAGGGATCATGCCGGCTTTTAATGCTCCGACAATATCTACTTCATACCTGTCGCCAACGTAAATCAAATTTTCACATTTCAAATTAAGCTTCTCCGCAATTCGTTTGAAACCATCTGCGGCGGGTTTGAACTTTCCAACATCAGCATCGCTCGAACATACAATTGCTTCCACAAAATCTTTTATTCCCAATATTTTTGCCTTATCTTCCGATGGATAATCCGAAAATAATCCCAGCTTAAAACCTTCATTAAATAAATTAGAAAATGTATTTACTAAATCACTTTTTCTGCAAATTGAAATAAGCGGAAGCGGGATTTGTTTAAACCATTTATCTACAGCTTGACTGACTTCGTCATAATTCATTTTCAGATTTTCGGCAGTTTTTCTAATTTGAGAATTTTCATCAATTACATTTGAATCGCTTAGTCTTAACTTCTCCTGAACTTTTCTGAATTCCCTTATAATTTTAAATTCAATTGAAAATTTTTTCGGAGAAACAATAAAAGCTAAAATCATTTTACCTGCAACCAAAATCCTCAGAATGTTCTGATTATATAATGTTCCGTCCATATCAAAAACTATCCCTTTAATCTTTGCCACTATTTTTCTTATCTCTGAAAAACATAATTCCTATTAAAAGTAAGCATATTGAAAAGGCACCAATTGATAACCTGGAACCCCAGTTAAATTCTTTTGATTCGTATAAAAACTCAACAGAGTGCTTTCCTTTTTCAAGATAAATAGAGCGCAGGCTAAAATCAGTTCTGTAAATTTCAGTTTCTTTACCATCCGCAAGCGCTTTCCAATCAGGATAGAATACTTCGCTTAAAAACAAGAATCCGTTTTCATCCGTATCAACATCGAGCTTTATCTTGTTCAATCCGTATTCGGTTACTCTGACAGTTGAATTAATTTTAACATTTGTATCCGGTTTTGGCAGATTTATATTTGGAAGATTTTTTTCAAGTACAAGAGTTTTTCGATAATCAAAATCATTACTCTTCATATAATCTTTCAATGCATTCTCGTCCTCAATAACTTTAACATCGTAAAACATCCTTGCTCTCGGCAGATAACCTTCATTCGCAATCAGAGTATTATTCGATTTATTTTTTTCATCAACTTTAATCTTATATTTAACATTCATCAGATCCAGCATTTGTGTACTGCTGCCTTCTTTATTTACAGGAAAAGTACGTGTAAGGGTCAGAACATTTATGCCTTCCATTAACTGGATTCTGTCAAGCGCTCCCTGATATCTTTGAAATAAAAGATTTCTTCCGTCTCTCATATTTACACGAAACAATTCATCTTTCTGATCTTCTTTTATTTGATTTATTAATTTTGAATTTTGAGAATACATTTCCTGCGGGTTTCTGCTGCCGTTATTCTGATTATGCGCAAACAAATAAATATCAAGAAAAACTATAAGTAAAAGGAAAAGCTGAAAAGATGTCTT
Source organism: bacterium (assembly GCA_040006535.1). GTDB lineage: Bacteria > Bacteroidota > Ignavibacteria > Tepidaquicellales > Tepidaquicellaceae > JAGPCH01. The sequence continues at coordinate 2,805 of JBDTWU010000340.1, forward strand.
TGATAATTTTTCCGAAAAATACAAATACAGAATCAAGAGATAAACCATCGACAGAAAGAAAAATATATTTACCTGTTTGGTAATCCATGAATAAATCTGGGGATCTGAAGAAGGTCCGTCCTTAGATTTAAATATTCCGATGTTAGTCATAGCGAAAACCAAAATAATAAGGGCAGCAATTGTCAAAAAATATTTCCGGCTAAAATATTTATTCATTTCATTTTTGTTGCTTATCATTTCATTTAATCCGAATGCAGAAATTAATAACATACAGAAAGAAAAAATATAGGTTATGTGCCCCGGATTTCTGAACTTATTAAATAAAGGCACAAAAGTAAAAAATATCCAATGTACAAAAAAATTTCCGCCGAATGAAAAAAGAATGACGATTAAAGAAAATGCAAGAGTATACAGAACAGGTTTCTTATATTCTTTTTTGCTTAATGTGAATCTTATTACCGGAACAAGAATAATAACCGGTAATAACGTAAGATACAAAGTGGAGACAGTATACATAAACGCTCCTTCCTGATGACCTCCGTTTGACTTAACACTCCAGTAGCTTTGTTCATTTGCACTTTCATTCCAGTTAAACGTTCCGAAAACTTTTGGAACAAACAGAGTAATAATATCCAACGGATGGACAGAGCCTTGCTTTGCAAATTCATAACCAACATCCGATCTCGAGGAATTTTGTGTTAAGATATAGGTGGGAAGTAATTGAACACAACTGACACTTATTGCGATAACAAAAAATATAACTAAACCTAAAGAAATAAATTTCAATTTTATAAAATCTTTATTGCCGAATGCCAATATCATCTGATAAAAGAGAAACAGGGATAAAAAAACTGAATTGTAAAAAAATACCTGCGGATAACCCGCTAGAATGGACATAGCCATAATCAGGCCTGCTATAACTATATAAATATATTTTTTTTTATCAATAAACTTCAGCAATAATAAAAATAAAAGCGGAAGCCACATAACAGTTTCGATAACATTCATGTGAATCATGTGAATTATCATATAGCTGGAATAAGTGAACATCACACCGAAAATAAGGGAGGCAAAATTATTAAACTTTAACTCTTTTCCGAGGTAATAACAAAATACAGACAGGAAAAAATAATGAATTAAAAATATAACTTGTACAATGAAAGGGCTTAAATACCCGTCTGTAACGAAAAATTTGAATAAATAATTGAACGGATAAAATATTGCAATTTGGGGATCTGAAAAGAAAGGCATGCCTCCAAAAGAGAAAGGATTCCAAAAGGGAAAAACACCATCTGATAATGATACTGCAGCAAGAAATTTCCCGGGGTAAAAAACATAAGGGAAATCATCATGAAGCCATGCACTCCCAGTAACTAATTGAGAGAGTATTAGAAACCATACAAAAAATAATAATAAAAGATTTAACCAATCATTCTTAAAATAATCTTTAAATTCCTGTTTTGATTTTCTCTTTTCCTGTATATTTTGCTTTATTGGTTTTTTAGACATATTTTTTTAATGAATATTCAATGCGAATTTTCATTAATAAAAGTAAATTATTTTACAGGTGAATTCTTCATCTTTTCTTTTATAGACTCGATCTTTTGTCTAATGCTTGCATCACCCGGGTTTGAAGCGTACAGCCTGTTCAGAAGATCCAATGCCTTCTGATATTCGCCTTTGGTCTCATAAACATCAAGTAAAACTCTGTAAGGATTATAATAAGACTGGTAATTTTCAGGATTGGTCTTCAGCTCCGACTCTGCTTTCTCCTCAACCTCATTAATAAGTCCGTTGAATTTTTCTTTGTTGCCGAACTTATTGTAAAGCATAGCAACATCATATTCGATCCTGTAATCCATTTTAATAACATCAGGGGGAATTACCGTCTGCATTTTATCCAGTACTGCTTCTGCTTCTTTAAACTTTGATGAATCTTCCGAATATGTATATGCGAGTCTGAAAAATAAAGTTCTGAAAGTCTGAGTCATTCTCGTCTGGTCTTCATTAAAAAATAAATTCTTGTCATCCAATCCAGTGAATCTGAATCCGTATTGCGGAGTCTTCGATGGTACCTGAGGATTATCGAATAAGCTCTTCTTCATTATATCTACATTGAGCGCGCTGTTTCCGTTTGTACCTGTTTTGTAAGGTACAATCTTCTGAGCCATACCTTCTATAACAAGGTAATCACCAAGCCCTACAAAATTTTCCTCAGTAACTGTGATCGAAAAGTATATTGGTCTTTCCCATTTATTCGCTTTAATAATATCCATCAGCAGCAGGTCATTAGCTTTCAAAGCGGTTATTACTTGTGAGCCGGATTGCTGCCTGATAGTAGGAGCAACATTCGTAACAATCTTTGTAGGCAGATTAGGCATATTCCTCATTGAATCAGGATATGCTGTGACGGGCACATCATATGTTACAGGTTTCTTTTCATCCCACTGCACGGGCTGCAATCTCTTTAGCTGAGCATCGGAAAAAGTCATGGGAACAGTCAGAGATCCATAAGGTCTTTCATTTTTTAACTGGAAGTTATACCAATCGGTTTGTGCCAGAGAAAGATTAATTACTCTTACATCTGTTCTTACGCCATACACCGCCTGCAGGCACCAGAGAGGAAATGTATCGTTGTCTCCGTTAGTGATCAGGATCGCATTCTTCTCAACACTTTGCAAAATATTATAAGCATAATCATAAGGAAGATAATTACCATTCCTGTTTTGAAAATGATAATTAACGCGAAGCATATTCAGAGGAACAGCTGCAAAAGATATTATAAGAACTACAGAGCATACCGCCATCAAAGTCTTTTTATCCTTCATTCTTTCCGCTATCAATTCTATGAGTCCTGCTACACCAATTCCGATCCAGAGCGAGAAAGCCATGAATGCCCCTACATAAAAGTAATCCCTTTCACGGGGCTGAGGCTCCTGCTGATTTTGATACAGTGCTGTTACAATACCCATCAATAAGAACATCATCAGAAAAATTAATCCGAGTTTCCAGTCTTTCCTGAACTGATAGAATAATCCAAACATTCCCAGCAGAAATGGTATTGCGTAAAACTTTTTGAAATCAACTCCGTCGTTCTGATCATAGCCTGCTCTGCCGATATAATTCCAGAACCAATACCTGTTGAACATATGATTGATCTGGTACTTCCATAAAAACTCCAAGTCGCTCGAATAATTCTGATAGATGCCCTGATGCTGAGGCTCCTGTGAATATCTTCTGGGCAGGATCAAAGGCTGCTGACCGTATTGCTCACG
>JBDTWU010000341.1:0-7019 GCA_040006535.1 bacterium
AGATCATAAGAGGTTTTCAATTACTTCAGACAGGTACAACCTTTCAGATGGATACATCTTCTGCATCAGATGTAAATGATCTTAGGATCGTCGGTATTGGAATGATATTGATCGCATTACTTTTTATAATTTCCGGTATTGGGATAATTTTGAAAGGACATTTTTTCTGGATTCTTTCCATCATTGCAATTATTCTTTATGTAGCCGATGGTATCGTGAACAGCCGGCTGCTCTTTAATGAAGCCCTGGGAACAGGTGTTATTATTGATATGACTTTCGGAACATTACTTCTGGTCCTTCTCTATCTGGGGAAAAAGCGTTTATAAGACATGCGAAGTTAGACGAAACAAACTCCAAATGCCCGATGTAAGGTATTAACTCAACTGCATCAATTGTTCTACCAATTTTCGTGTACCGGTCGTCGCCTTCTCTTCTATATAGTTTATTTTATAAGGATAAAAATTATTTTCGGGTTTATTCGGATCGATCAAATATTTCGGAGATGATCCGGGAACAAATTCGATCAGACTTGCTGCAGGATAAACCACCAATGAAGTTCCGATAATTATCAGTATATCCGCTGCGAGCGAATGACGGATAGCTTCATCCATCATAGGAACAAATTCACCAAACCAAACTATATGCGGCCTTAATTGTGAACCTTTTGTACAGTTGTCTCCTTTGGCTATATCTTTTCCATCAAGATCATAAATCAGATCCGGGTCAATGGTGCTTCGGGCTTTATTAAGTTCACCGTGAAGGTGCAATATATTTGAAGATCCGGCTCTTTCGTGAAGATCATCAACGTTCTGCGTTATTATAATTACTTCATATTTTTTTTCCAGCTTAGTAAGGGCGATGTGAGCATCATTCGGTTCTGTATTTCTCAGCTGCCTTCTTCTCTGATTATAAAAGTCCAGCACAAGATCTTTGTTTTTTCTCCATCCTTCCGGAGATGCAACCTCCATAACATTATGACCTTCCCATAATCCTCCTGAATCACGAAATGTTGAGAGCCCGCTTTCTGCACTTATTCCGGCTCCGGTTAAGACTACAACTTTCTTTCTCATAATAGTGCACAGATCTATTATGGCAATATATCTCATAGTTATTTAAGAAAAAATAGTTAAACCTGATTAGCGTAATAATTCACAGCAATGCTGTCCAAAACGGTTTGAGTTTTAGAAATCATTTTTATTATATATAGCAAAAAGTAAATAAAAAAATAATATTTTAAAAACAACCCGCCTGTGAAACAAAAGAAATTATGCTAAGCACTCCAAGATTTTATTTTTAACCATTCGTTTTTGGACGGATGTGAAAATATCTGTAATCTTGAATCCGGAAAACGTAAATTGTTATAATAGAACCAGCAAAAATGACAACCACAAATAAACCTGATTGGAAGCTTGCCCTCGGAATTCCTTTTGGTATATTTATATCATGCTTCTTAATAACTCTTTCATCAAAATTTAAATCGAATCAACAGTTACTTTCTGAGGCTATTATAATCGATCTGCTTATAACTGCGCCTCTGGTTTACTATTTCGCAATCAGAAATAGCAGCGTTTCCAAATTTACAATATTAAGGGTTTTCCTTGCCGGTGTTATAATAGCAGGGTGGATGCTGAATAGTCATACAAATACTTTATTAGATATTATCAAAACATGGGTTGCTCCATTGGTTGAAGGAGTGATAATAATTTTTATTGTCGGGAAATTTTATTCTGCCAATAAAAAAGCAAAGCAATCTGAAAAGAATAACATTTGCTTCCTCAATTACTGCAGATCGGTTCTGAAAGAAATAACGGGGAGTGAAAAGGCTGGAAACATAATTGCGTCAGAGATAGCTGTGTTTTATTATGCTTTCTTGGGAAGAAAAGAAAAAAATATTGATAATAAATCAAAGTTCACTTCATACAAAGAAAATGGAATTCTTCTTTTCCTCGGAACATTTTTATCTTTATTTATTATTGAAATCACTGGTGTTCATTTTATTTTAATCTTATGGAACAGCACAATTGCCTGGATAATCACTCTTTTGAGTTTATATACGTGCCTTCAGTTGTTCGCTCATATCAGAGCTATCAAAGCAAGACCAATAACTTTTAATAGCAATAATAGCACATTAGAGATTTACAACGGACTTGCCGGCGATGTTGTTATAAATTATGATAACATTGAAAGTGTGGAATCATCCAGTAAAATCCCGATGAACCGTAAATACATTATACTGGCACTGCTCCGGAAACTGGAAAAGCATAATTGTATTATTTATCTTAAAGAGCCGGTTAAAGTGATTAGAATATTCGGTATTGTAAAAAGTACAGATACGGTTTTGTTTTATGTTGACGGTGTTAAATATTTTACAGAGATCTTGAATTTACAACTGAACAGGAATGTCGGCTGATTTGGAATTACTTTACAGGAAGGTTTTAGTGTCTTTGATGATTGACACTATATTTTTAATAAGATTTTCTATTTATATATTTAATAAGATTTTCTATTTAAAGCAAAACTTATCATCTCATCTTTATTCAAACTTAGTGCTTCATCCCTGCTTTTTTCATAAATCTCCGCACTAAGAAGTTCTTTCAGATTCATCATATAATCCAATGCACCATCCATCTTTACTTTATCAGAGTAACCATTATAATTCTTTGAATAATTTTTCATGAATGAAAAATATTTAACGGATTTTTCGAAATCTTTTAAATTAAAGCATGAGACCCCTAATCCATAAAAATTATTAATCATAAAAAAATCAATTCCCATATCGTAACCTGTCTGAATTGATTCTTTATAAAAGTTTATTGATTTCTCATTATCACCTAAATTTGTAACAACTTCACCAATGTAATACAACGCCGCCACTATATTGGCTTTGTATCCGCACGCTCTTAAAATAACAATTGCTTCCTCAATCAGAGTCCGGGCTTTTACAAAATCCTTTAATCCCGAATAAATGCAGCCGAGATTAGTTAAGTTAATAGAAATTAAATATTTGTCCCCGAGCTGATGAGAAAGAGACAGGCTTTCTTCTGTAAAAGATCTGGCACTTTCAAAATTTCCTTTCCTGAATTCCAATACACCAAGACTTGCCATTGTCAAAGTAATGTGATAAGTGTTTCTCAGCTCCTTAAAAAAAGCTAATGCCTCTTTTCTACTATTTAAGGCGGCTTCATAATCCCCATTTCTTGAGTGAACAAAAGATATATTATATTGAGTGATTGCCATATCCCTTTTTAAGTTTAACTCCCGGCTTATCATAAGAGCTTCATTGTAATAGTCAGATATCAAATCTGTTTTCGGAGAGCTTAAATTTAAAGTCGCTCCCAATAAATTCAGACAAAGCACAATCCCTTCTCCGTCGTTTATATTACGAAAAATGGAAAGCGCTTCTTTGCCATACCTCTCCGCATCTGAAGTCTTACCCAGATAATTTGACATCAGGCCGGTGCTGTATAATATTCTTGCCATATTTAGCTCACTCACTGAAAGTTTTTTGTCAAGAACGCTGAAACAGATTTGCAGTCCTTCCGAAAAATATCCCTTTATAGTCCAGAATTCTGTAATATCCTTTATAATATCCGTGACTTCATCAGGATAAAATTCCGCAGCCCAAAATATTGTCCTTCTTATATTACCTCTCTCAGCATCAATCATATTTATCCATTCTAATTGTTCCCTTCCGCTTGTAATCATTTCTTGATAATCAGCCAGCCCTTTAAAATAATCAATATGTTTCCGGATTATTATATTATTATCATCAAGTTTTTCTTCAGCATATTGTTTTAATGATTCAAGCATGCTAAATCTGACTGACCCGGAATTTTCTATTGAAATAATCAGAGATTTGTCCAGAAGCCCTGTTAATAAATCAATTACTTCATGGATATTCAGAATTCCGTCGCTGCATACATCTTCTGCTGCTTCCAATGTCCAGCCGCCGGCAAAAACAGAAAGCCGCTGAAATAAAATTTTTTCCTTTTCATTGAGAAGATCATAACTCCAGTCTATCAATGCCCTTAATGTCTGCTGTCTTGGCAGAGCTGTTCTTTTCCCGCCTGTCAGTAATTTGAATCTGTCATTTAATTTTTCATAGATCATTTCTAATGATAATATTTTTACCCGGGCGGCGGCAAGTTCTATCGCAAGAGGAATTCCGTCTAAATGAAAGCAGATCTGTGCCAGCGCCGGTGCATTTTCGTTGTTTACCTGGAATTTGTGATTTACCGCTAATGCTCTTTCGATAAATAACCTGACTGCTTCGTATTGTGTCAGATTTTCCGGTGAAAGATTTTCAACCGGATCGGGAAAGTTCAGTGGTAAAACATGATGTGTCTTTTCTCCGCTGCATCTCAAAGCCTCACGGCTGGTTGCAATAATCTTCAGACCTGTGGAGCATTGAAGTAATTTTTCAGACAAATGTGCACAGGCACTTATTAAATGTTCGCAGTTATCTAATATTATCAGCATTTTTTTATCCTTTACATAGTCAATGAGATTATCTTCCTGTGATTTTCCCTGCTGATCTTTAATGCCGAATATGTTTGCGATTAACTGCGGAAGAATGCCCGGATCCTGTACACCTGCCAGCTCAACAAACCAGACTCCATTTACAAAATCATCTATAATGTCCGCTCCGACCTGTAATGAAAGCCGTGTTTTTCCTGTTCCTCCGGAACCGGTCAATGTCAAAAGTCTTGTTTCGGCTGTTACTTTTTTTATTTCTTTTATTTCCTTTTCTCTACCGATGAAACTTGTTAATTGCACCGGCAGATTATTCGGTCTTGCATCAAGAGTTTTTAATGGTGGAAAATCGGATTTAAGTCCCGGTGAAATTATCTGAAAAAGTTTGATCGGCTGTATAAGATCTTTCAGCCTCCTCTCTCCTAAATCACGGAATGAAATTTCATAGCCCTTTTCTTTATCTTTACTATTTCCTTTCTCATTTTCATCCGAATTATTGGTAATATTAAATTTTTCTTTAACCAGCTCATAACTGTTGTTAGAAATAATAACTTGTTCACCATAAGCGGCAGACATTACTCTCGCAGTCCGGGCCAGTGTAATGTAACCCATATAATCTTTTCCATTCCATTCGGCGTTTCCCGAATGAATTCCGATCCGGATCTTTATTACTGCATCATCCCATTTTTCCCGGCTAAGATTTAATTGAGCATCGACTGCAGCTTTTACAGCATCATCACCATTTTGAAAGGCACAACAAAAACCATCACCCGAGATAACAAATACAAATCCGTTATTCGATTTAAATGCATCCTGCAAAATTGAATAATGTCTTTCTAAAGTAACCTGAAGCTTGTCAGGAAAATCCTGTGCTAATTTTGTGCTTCCCTCTATATCAGTAAAAAGGAAAGTAACTATGCCTCCCGGGGGATTATTCATTCTATTTAAATAAGGTGTATCACTTGTAAATTTGACAATAAGTTGTGAATATATGGCTCTACGATTTACTGTTAGAAATATTACTTTGTTAATGGGGATGTGCGCATCTACAATATATACAGCATTTACAAATTACAAATTACAAATATTAAATTGAATAATAATAAATTAATCAATTGATTAAATTGTGATGAATAGTTTTTATACAAAAAAGTATTTCAAAATAAATCCCTGACTGAAAGAATATGCTATTAGCGGACGTAAAAAAAAAATTTAATTTTCGCGTTTTTGAAAGAAAAAACCATAGCTTTTATATTTTCGTTTATATTTTTTTAGGCAGGTATTGTTTTAATCAATTTTTTTTTTAATCAAACAATTCTTTCCTAAAATGGGATTAGTAATATTTTAAAATAATATTTCAAAATACTGAATAATAAAAAGATAAAGCCATGAAATATAATGATCTGACAAAAGAAGAGGAACAGGTGATTCTTCACAAAGGTACAGAAAGACCTTTTACCGGAGAGTATCTGAAAAATAAAGATACAGGTGTGTATGTATGCAGACGCTGCAGTACACCGTTGTATCGTTCGCATGACAAATTCGATTCGCATTGCGGCTGGCCAAGCTTTGATGATGAGCTAAAAGGTGCGGTAAAGCATTTACCGGATGCGGATGGAAGCCGCATAGAAATTGTCTGTGCTGCCTGCGATGCTCATCTTGGACATGTATTTAAAGGTGAACGGTTTACTGCTAAAAATACAAGGCATTGTGTCAATTCAATTTCCCTGAAATTTATTCCGGATACTGGAAGTTGATTCATATTGAAAATGATGATTCTTTTAATAATATATTTCTTGAAATAAAAACCGAATTAAAAATTATTTTAACAATTAAAAAAAATAAAACCATGGATAAAGAAAAATCACTTAGCGAGTTGAATTCACTTATCGAAATAAACAATGACCGGATTGAAGGATATGAAAAGGCAGTTAAAGAAACAGATGAGACTGATTTAAAGAATTTATTTACTCAGTTCATCCAAACCAGTCAAAAATGTAAGCAGGAATTAGTCAGTGAAGTTCAAAAGTTAGGCGGAAAATCTGAAGAGGGAACAAAAACAACCGGCAAGCTTTATAGAGTATTCATGGATTTAAAATCCGTAATGACCGGCAAAGACACAAAAGCTATTCTTAACTCATGTGAATATGGAGAGGATGTGGCGGTGGATACTTATGAAGATTGCATGAAGGATAACTCTGAATGCTTTACATCTGAACAACAATCTATGATTAAGAAGCAATGTGAAATGATAAAAGCCGATCACAATAAAGTTAAATCTATGAGAGATGCTTTAAAAGAGAAAGAATAGTTTTTAGAATTGATCGGGTTTTAAGCGGGAACAGTTTATTATTGTTTCCGTTTTTTTGTTAATAGTTCAAATCCGAAATAAGAATTTACGATCATGGTGAAGCCACCAATACCAGCGGGTTACGAGTTACAATTCAATTTCGGTGAAGAGAAATGTTATGCGGGCTGAGAGAGGGTTCATTCAATTATGAATTACAAATTACAAATTACGAATTACGAACGATGAATTAAACTTT
>JBDTWU010000342.1:0-3396 GCA_040006535.1 bacterium
AATAAAGATTTCTATCATTTATTATTATTAGATTGATTAAAGTTAAGCATCGGTGTAAGCTTCTGATCATACGGAGCTATCACAAAAGAATTGTTCGGTGAGTTTACAAGTTCTTTTAGAGTTTCAATATATTTCCACTGAAGATAGGAATTACTTATTGTACTGTTGATAATTTTCTGTGCCTGTGCTACACCCTCTGCTTCAACTGTCTTCCTTTCGGCTTCCTGTTTTTCTTTTTGTAGAACATAAACCATCTGCTGAGCCCTTTGTTCTGCCGCTATCTTCTCATCTATAGCCTCTCTGACCTTTAAAGGAAGCTCAACATTTCTCAATAAAACTTTTTCTAAAATTATACCTCTTCCTTCGAATGAATTTTCAAGCTTCTTGGCAACATTATTTACATAGTCATCTCTTTTAGATGAATAAATATCAGTTGCAACAAAGTTAACCGCTATGTCGCGTATCGCTGTTCTTATAGCAGGCAAGACTATTTTTGCTTCATATTCAGAGCCGATCGTTCGCAACAGGTTAGGAGCATCATCGGCACTAAGCCGGTACCAGACTGTAACATCCAGCAGCAAAGTAAGTCCGTCTGAAGAAAGAGTCTGTATGGGATCGCTCTTATTAGTAATGCTTTCATTCCTATCCTTGTCGTTTGAGCCGCTCATGGTATAAGCCTGTGTTTTTACGTCCAGTTTCTCAACCTCCATAAATGGATTTATAAAATTTAATCCGCTTCTTAAAATACCATCCTGTACCTGTCCGAATAATATCTGAACTCCGACTTCACCCGGCCCTATCTGAACAAAAGATGCTAATAAAATTGCCACAAAAATTCCAATTGCTGCAGCAACTCTGAGTGTATTAACTATTTTAAAAAGGTTAAGATTATTATGAAGATGTCCTCTTAATATTGTTAAAACAATTATTGAAACTACTAAAAAAATTATAAATGCTATCATAATAGTTTTTTAATTTTCATAAACTGTGAATTTAAATATCTATAATCTCACGACATTCTTTAGCCAGCTCAATTTTGCTGTGGAGATCAGAGCCGAGGACGGTTATGTGTCCCATTTTCCTTCCGGTCCTTACTTCCTTCTTTCCGTAAATGTGGAGATAAGCTTTTTCTTTGGATAAAACTTTTTCTGAATTTTGTAATTTTGCATCACCGTTCCTTTCGCCGATAATATTTATCATTACTGAATTATCAACTCTCAGCTCCGGAGAGCCGAGTGGGAAATTAATAATTGCTCTGATATGATTATCGAACTGAGAAGTATAACATCCTTCAATAGTGTAATGCCCTGAGTTATGAACGCGGGGTGCGAGCTCGTTTACAAGTATTTCATCGTGAAGTAAAAACATTTCTATGCCCATAGTACCTGAATAATTTAATTCAGTTACAATTTTGGTCGCGATCTCTCCGGCTTTTTCTTTTACTTTTTCGAATTGATTTTTTGATGCTATAACTAAATTACAGATGTGATCTTTTTGTATAGTTTCAACGATTGGATAAATTTTGATTTCGCCCGAAATGTTTCTCGTCACCTGTGTGGCAATTTCCTTATCAAAGTTAACAAAGCTCTCACACATCAGCTTGCCTCTCTGAGAGAGATTTTCAAATGCTTCTTTAACCTCATCATCTGAATTGATCAGGTGATTTCCCTTCCCGTCATAGCCCATCGTTCTGGACTTTAGAATAACCGGATATCCATGTTCCATTGCAAACTCAGTTATGTCATTGGTTGTTCTGACTTCACAGAATTTTGCCACCGGTACATTTATTTTTTCTAAAGTTTTTTTTTGAATCAGCTTATCCTGTATGAGTTCCATAATTTGAGAATCAGGAAAAACTTTCTTACCGGCGTCTTCCAATAATCTAATTTTCTGATAACCTATAAATTCATTTTCGAGAGTTAAAATATCACAGTCCTCACTGAATTTTTTCAAACACTCTTCATCCTTCCAGTCTCCAATAGTCTCATATTTTGTAATCTGTCCTGCGGGTGAATTTTGTTCTTTAGTCAGCACATGAAATTCAAATCCGTACTTATTACATTCTTCAATTATCATTCTCGCCAGCTGCCCCCCTCCAAGAATTCCTATCTTCACTTTATTAAAAGTTTTTTTTAGACAATATTAAAATCACAATTTTTTTTTGACTGTATTACATTCCAAGAATGCTTCTGTATTCGGCTTTGTTCTGAAGGATCCGCATAGCTTCCTGAAGCTGCTTATCATAAGGGAATGTAACCTCAATCTGCTGAGCTTCAGTGATAATTCTTGTATTGATCTCATTGGCGATGCTTGCAGCTATCTCATCCCTGGCAAACTCTAATTCTTTTTGCTCCCCTTCAACTGCCTCTGCTTCAACCTTATCAAGCATATTCTGGATATCCATTTTATATTTCTTTTCCGATGCAAGCTGCTCTATTTCTTTTATCTTCTTTTCGATCTGCGAATCATAAGAAAAATTCGCTTCCCTTAAAAAATTTCTGAACTGATTGAAAAGTTCATCATTTGGAATTACCGCTTTTACACCGGGATTTTTTTCGAGGAAGTTATTTGTAAATTTAAAATACATATCCTTAGATAACAAAGCCCTGTGAATTTCGCTTTCCGGCTCAATCTTAACTTCTATATCGGGGGAAATACCACCGTAAGCTTTTACAATTCTTCCGTCCAGAGTCTTGAAGTCAGTCTGCTCATATTTATCTTTATCTACAAAAACACCGAACTTATTTTCTTTGAAATAATTTTTTTCCTGTATCCATCTGCCGGATGGCGTGAAATATTTTGAACCGGTAATTTTAATCTGTGATTTTCTGTCAAGATCTTTTATCTGCTGTACGAGACCCTTGCCGAATGATTTAGTCCCGATTATCACTCCCCGGTCAAGGTCCTGTATAGCACCTGCAACGATCTCTGATGCAGACGCAGTCCTGTTATTTATTAATATTGCAACAGGAACCTCCGGACCTAGCATCGGATCTTCCTTGGAGAAATATTTTTTCTCTGAATCAGCCCGTTTACCTTTTGTCATTACAAGAAGGCTGTTTTTCGGGACAATCTTATTCAAAATTCCTATCGCCGCATCAAGCAGTCCGCCTCCGTTATTGCGAAGATCGAGTATCAGTCCTTTCATTTCACCCGATGACTTCAAAGTCTTGATGGCGTTTTCAATTTCACTCTCGGAAATATTTGTAAACCTGTCTAACCTTATATAAGCAAGACCAAGGCTCTTTGGCTCGATGTATCCGTAGTATGAAACATTTTTTAAAATAATTTCCTGGCGCTCGAGGTCGAACTCTATTACTTCACCTTCTCTGTCAACTTTAACTTTAACTTTTGTTCCAACAGGTCCCCGGATAAGACTTCTCATATTGTCAACTT
>JBDTWU010000343.1:0-4455 GCA_040006535.1 bacterium
GCGGGCGATTTTTTTTTGTTACTTTCTTTTGATCGTTCAAAAGAAAGTAAGCTAAACACTGCATGACTTTATTATTAAACCAATCGTTTTGGACGGAGGTGCCATCAAGTATTAAAAGATTAGTTTTTTAAATTTAAAATTGAAATTAAATAGTGTATCATCTCACAATTTTATAATAAGAATATTTTAATGCGCTCAATATTAACTTTCTTGTTATTCCTTAGCTTCATAAATGCCTCAGCACAGGATGAATATAATTCAGACAGTATTGATTATAAAACACAGAAACTAATAGATAACAAGAAATGGAACGACCTGATTAAATACGGGGAGAGAGCATTACATAATCAGGTTGAGTCTTACCTGTTGAGAACACGTCTTGGTATTGCATACTTCGCGGTCAAAAATTATTTCAAAGCCATCCCGAATTTCGAAAAGGCATTAAGCATCAGCTCAGATCCTCAAACATCAGAATATTTATACTATTCTTATTTATTCACAGGCAGAGATGAAGATAAGAATTATATTTTTTATGATTTGCCGAAAGGTTTGCGCAAAAAATTGAAGCCGCTGGAAAATTCAATCGTGGATAATATTCATGCCGGTTATGTGAAAGGTTACTCAAACGATATTGAAAAAAACGCAGGCCTGGATCTTCAGGTTATCAACAGTGATTTCGGTGAGCAGACATTGAACGGTGATTATAATATTTTCAGAATTGGATTAAGTCAGTTACCGCTGAGATTTCTGAATGTTACTTATAATTATATTTATAAAAAAGAATCAAAGGAAAAACAGATTCAGTCCAAAGAATTGAAAATTACGGATAAGTATTTTCAGTATCACGACCAGTTTTATAACAGCTTTGACATTAGAATTGCCAACGGTTTGGCTATTAGCATCGCGGGACATTACATCAGCATAAAGGACAGTACGTATTATCCTGATTATAATAATTTTAGCTTTGCGGATATTCCTAAAAAAGAAAACATTTCGAAAAACTTTGTACTGTCTTTCAACGCAGCAAAATATTTTTCAATTTTCAATATAGGCATAAACGGGAGTTTCTCTTACTTAAATAATAAACATCAATCACAATACGGCTTATACTTCAAATCTTTTCCATTCAGTATGGTAAGTTTTTATGCTCTCACAAATTTAATACTTCACAAACAACAAAATATTTCGAATCTTATCGTAACACAGTTGTTCGGTGGAAGAGTTAAAAAATTATTGTATGAAGCATACTTATCGTATGGCAGGATGAACAACTACAATGAGCAGAACGGGTTTTTAATTTACGATGATCCTGATATTATTAAATACAAATTCGGCGCTGAGCTGAAATATAATTTTAGTAACAACCTTTCTGCATATTTCTCTTATGATTTTCAATACAGGGAAAGAGATTATGTTATATTGAATCCGTTTAATTTAAAAAACCAGATAAGAGAAAATAAAAAAGCGAACTATAATATCAGTTCGCTTTTGATAGGCCTTAATTTTATTTTTTGAAATTTTTACTTTACTTTAAAACCAGCATTTTTCTTGTGCCCGATATTTTATTATCTATCACTAAGCTATAAAAATATATTCCCGCCGCTAAGTTGCCTGCGTTAAATTTTAGTCTGTAACTTCCTGCTGCTTGTTTTATATTTATTAAGGTCAGGGTTTCCTTTCCAAGCACGTCATAAATTTTTATTCTCACATTACCGGGCCGGCTGATCTCATAATTTATTTCCGTCTCCGGATTAAACGGGTTTGGAAAATTTTGATGAAGATAAGCTCCGGGATTGCTGTTGCTGATAGCTATATCTGAAGAAAGAATATTGCTGCTGACTTTAGAATTAATGATAGTTCCATATTCACCGAATGCAAATATTCCATCATTTATAATATCAACAGAGAACAAATTATTGTTTGTGATCTTTGGAACAACGGTCCAATTATTTCCACAATCGTTTGAAGTTATAATTGTTCCCTCATTGCCGGCTGCTATCACATTGCAGGTATTAAAATATTTTATTGAATTCAGAGTTACGTAGGTACCGGCTAGTTTTCTTTGCCATTCAATTCCGCCGTCAGTTGACTTAAAAACAACACCTGTTGCTCCCGTCACTAAACCGTTCAAAGAATTTGTAAATGCTATTGAATGTAAATCTTCATCAGATAAATTATTACTTTCCCAGCTTTCGCCTGCATCAATTGTCTTTAAAATATTTCCGTTATCAGCAGCTACTAACCATTTAGCATTATCAATGAATTCAATTGAGTTACAAACTCCAAGACCCAGCGAATCATAAACCTCGTACCAGTTCGTTCCTCCATTTGTAGTTTTGAAAATGAATGCTCTCTCATTTTCCGGATTTCCACCTGCAGCAATTCCTGTTTCATTATCAGTAAAATGAATATCCTTATAATCAAGATTCATATAATGAGTCTGATCGGTCCACGAATTTCCCAGGTCATTCGTTTTGAATATCGCACCTCTTTCACCGGCAGCATAACCGGTTTTATCATTTCCAAAATATAAAGCATTCAAATCTTTATTTGTAAATTTACATAAGCTTTCCCACGTTAATCCCTCATTTTCTGTTCTGAGGATCGTCCCATTTTCACCCACTGAAAATCCTGTTGCACCATCCGTAAAGTAATCTTTATAAAGTGTTTTTTTATTTCCGGCTGAAACGAACCAGCTCATTCCGGCATCTGTGCTTCTTATAATAGTGCCGCCTGCTCCTGAAATATTCAGGTGTAAAGAATCTGCTGAGCTTATGTCATACATTACCGAAAGTCTGGCATATGAAGGTCTGAAGGAAGAATCATTGAACCAGTTGTTTCCACCGTCCGAAGTTTTAAGAATTGTTCCAAAGTCTGTTACAATAAATCCTGTATTCTTGTTCAGAAAGCTCATGCTCCTTACGAGGTCAATACTTCCGTCAAATAAAAAAGGAAGCGACAATGAACTGTTTGTCCATTCTTTCCCGGCATTTGTTGATTTGTAAAAGACGCCATGCGGTGAATTTCCCGCAGCAAAAATTGTATTGCTGTCAATATAAGAAATTCCCACTACAGCACTTGAGGGATAAATTGAAGCTTTCAGCTGTGAGAAAGTTTTCCCCCCATTCGTAGTTTTTAAAATTATATTATAACCTCCGGTGACACCTGTGCTTTCATTAATAAAGCTTACACAAAATAAGGAAGCATTAAAGCCGGTTTTGCACCGAGCCCACTTATTTCCTCCGTCTATTGTTTTTAATATTATTCCGGAAAGTCCGGCTGCATATCCTGTGGCTTTATCTGAAAATACAATATCATGAAGATAGGTATTAACACCGCTTGTTCTGCTATTCCAAATACTGCCTCCATCATCCGTTGCTAATATTATTCCATCTTTTCCAACTGCAAAACCACTGGTATTATTTATAAAAAATATTTCGGATAGGTCTTTATCTGTTCCTGAAGTTAATGCCGTCCATGTTGTTCCCCCGTCCGAAGTTTTAATAATGGTGCCTAACTCCCCTGCGGCATAGCCCGTAGTATGGTCCGTAAAGCATACCGAAAAAAGTAAGTTACCCGTCGGTCTGGGCTGTGTCCAGTACCAGGAAGATTGAGAATAGATGCGGCCGGAATAAATTGAAATGAAAATTAAAAATATAAAAAGAACTTTAACACCAAATCCGGATCTGCATGGTAATAAAACATATTCACTGATCATATTTATTTCTCCTATTAATTTAGTTATGGAAAAATAAAAATGACTTTATGCTATGTCAAATTGCAAATGTGCCTGATTGTGAAAAGTTTGTAACTCCTTTGATTACTTTCAAACTGTTCGTCATGTTTAAATTAGAATCTAATGAACATATAATCATCACGGCCATTTAGATTTAAAAATACATCCGTTTAATTATTTTGAAAGAACCATTTTTTTTGTTTCAAAAAATTCTTCCTCATCTCCGGGCGAATTAACTTTCAAAGTGTAAAAATAGATCCCGCTCGTAAAACCCGATGCATTAAAATCATATTTGTATGTTCCCGGATTTAGACTAGTGTTAACCAGCGTTGCTTTTACTTTCCCGAGATTATCATAAATTTTTAATGAGACAAATCCCGCATCCGAAATTCCAAATTCTAAATATGTTACAGGATTAAATGGATTCGGAAAATTCTGTTTTAAGATGAAATTACGAGGGACTTCATTCAGGTTTAATTTTATTCCAACTCCTCCATTATTTGTATAAAATATTTTTCCGTTTTGTCCTACTGCCCATCCGGAAGCAGAGTTAATAAACATAACATCATAAAGATCTCCCGATAAGGCTGCGACCGGTTGATTTACCCAGCTAACTCCCCCATTCGTAGTTTTCAATATCTTGTTTGTACCAACAGCTGTGCCGTTATTCCCATTCACAAAATCTACTGCAAAGAGATTATTTAAAGTTGAACTGGCCT
>JBDTWU010000344.1:0-2835 GCA_040006535.1 bacterium
TTAGGAAAATCAGTTGAAGATATGGTGAATATTTTATCAAGAAAGTTTTGAAAAATAAAAATAAAAAGTGAGCGAGCTAAAAGCTTTTAACTTAGTAAAAGAATATAAAAGGAGAAAGGTTGTAAATGATGTTTCACTGAATCTGAAGAACGGTGAAATTGTGGGCCTGCTTGGACCTAATGGTGCAGGCAAAACAACAACCTTTTATATGATATGCGGAATGGTAAGACCCACTGAAGGAGAAATTGAATTAGACAGGGATTATATTACCCGGCAGCCAATGTATAAAAGAGCAAGACTCGGGATCGGATATCTCCCGCAGGAAGCTTCTATATTCCGGAAGATGACTGTTCGTGAAAACATTCTATCTATTCTGGAGTTTATGAAAGTTACAAAAAGGGAGAGGGAAGATAAATGCGAAGAGCTGATGAATGATTTTCACATATCCAAATTAAGAGATTCAAAGGGATATATGCTTTCCGGAGGGGAGCGCAGGAGAACTGAAATTGCCAGGTGTCTGGCGTCTGATCCTAAATTTATTTTACTTGATGAGCCTTTTGCCGGCATTGATCCGATTGCCTCGGAAGAAATTATGAAAATTGTAGCTACGCTCAAAGATAAGGGAATAGGTATTCTTATAACCGATCATAATGTTCACGAAACCCTTTCAATTGTAGACCGGGCTTATATACTTATTGATGGAAAAATATTCAGATCAGGAAATGCGCTGGAGCTTGCTAATGATGAAATGGTAAGGAAATTTTATCTGGGTGAGAACTTTAATCTGGAAAGATATTCAGTAAAGAATAATTAATGTAATTAATTATTTATCATCGTTTTTTTTTGCAGATTTTGTTTCCTGTTTAGTTGATGATTTATTTTCATTCTTAGTATCGGAAGACTTTTTTTCCGGGCTGCCGGTACTGTCTGAGGTTGTTGCCGGCTTGGATTCTGTCTTTGCAGCTTCACCCTTCGGTTCAGTAGATTCTGAATTTTTTGATTCTGAAGCTGAACCTGTAGTTGTATTCACAGCACTATCGGATGTTTTGTTTTTATAATCAGTAAGATAAAACCCGCTCCCTTTGAAAATCAGTCCTGAACCGGATCCTATCAGTCTTCTTAAAGCATTCTTTCCGCAGTCAGGACATGTAGTTAGTTTTTCATCTTTCATGGATTGATAAATTTCAAACTGATGTTTACAATTCTCACATTTATAATCGTATGTAGGCAAAATATTTAAATTAAATTTTCAGAAAATCTTTTTTTGCTTTTTCATATTCTTCAGGCGTTATTAAGCCTTCATCAAGGGCCTCCTTAAATTCTTTAAGCTTTATTTTTGAAACCGGATTCTTATGATTATTTGAATTTGAAATTTCTTTTTCCGGGATGATTTCCTCCTGCCGGCTCAATAATTCTTCAGTTCTTAATGCTCTCTTAATTCCGTCTCCAATAAGCTTTGTATAAGTATCAGGATTATTTTTCAGATATATTACTCGTTCTGTAAAATCATCCTTTTCTTTAAGATTAACTTTATCTTCAATTTCCTGCGACAGATTTCGAAGTATTTTGTACTGATAAGTTTCAACTTTTCTTTTAGCATCACCGGAAATTTCAAATTCAGAAGGCTTGTAGATCACATCATAATAATACTCATATATTGACAGCATCTCAGCCAGCATGTTTGCCTTGAAAAATCTGTTCTGAACGGTTTCCGCATCCTTTAAAATTCTGAATCTCAAAGCATCTCTACCCTGTTCTTCAAAAAGCCTGTTGATAAGCCGGGATTCAATACCAAGCTGCTCAATTCTTTTTACAGTAATACCTTCCTGCTTCGTGTACTTGTATATTGCTTTTGAAGATTCTGTTTCCGGAATCACATCAAACACCTGAAAGATCATTCCCAGTAGATACGCTTTGTACGCTTCATCAAGCCGTATTTTCTCTTCATCATTTAAAGGAATAATGTCATGATAAATAAAATAATTTTTATTTATATGCATATCCACATTATGATTCTGCGAAAGGTTCTTGTAATATGGCTTCATCTCTTCCGCTATTGTGTAGGAATAAAAAAGAGGAAATCCTGCCCACTCTGAATAAAAAGTTATAGAAGTATTATCCGCAGAGTCTTTGAACTCTACATTTGATCCTGCTATTGACTGAATCAAAGACTGAAACTTTTTGAAAGAAGGTGAATTCGTCTTTATACCGATGTAAAACTTCTTAGCTGATTCATCAAGCTTAAAGCTTCCCGGAATTTCCCGGGTTCTTATCCACGGAAATGCCTGGTTAAACATTCCTCTTATTTTAGACTCGCTTCTTATTGCATCTTTATCAAATAAAATATCCGTGATATTATAGTCCTCTCTTATATTTTCAAACTGTTTCTTCGCAAATGAAAGCATTTTATTTTCAATAATTTGTGCATCTCTTTCGCGGAGAATATTTACTATGTCAGTTACATCTGAAGCACCTAATTCCTTTAACAATTTATTAGAAAGATTTTTTATATTTTCCTGTGCAGCCTGTCCGGTTCCAATATATCTTACGTAATATTCATTGCTGACATCATCCGGTTCATATATCATAAGATTAAAGCTTGTTTCCTGTTTCTGAATGAAGTACCGGTATTTTTTCTGAAAATTATTCTTCAGAACGCCAAGATTTCCTGTCAGCTTATTCAGATCGGATATTAGACCCGTTGATAATATTTTATCGTTGGGAGTTTTTTCTCTTGTTTCTATTAATGATAAAATTCTTTTTGAAATTTCCAGTGCATAATACCGTGACTTGAGCTTGATCAGTGCGTTATAATATTCTTCCATTATGTTAAGT
>JBDTWU010000345.1:0-5148 GCA_040006535.1 bacterium
AGAGTCACAGCCTTCCAAGCTGTTGGTCGCGAGTTCGAGTCTCGTCTCCCGCTCTCAAATGGCTTATTCGAATTATTTAAAAAATGAAGATTACAAGAGAGAAATTAATTAAGTTATTGAACGAGGATCTTTCAAGGGAATATCAGGCAATAATCGCGTACGTAAATTATTCTCAGGTTTTAAAAGGAGCTGAATATATGAGTATTGCTAATGAGCTTGAAGTTCATGCCGGTGAGGAGCTTCAACATGCGATTACAATTGCAGGGCAGGTTGACTATCTTGGTGGAATGCCAACGGTAACTCCTCTAAAGGTAAAAACTTCAGATAAAGCTAAAGACATGCTGAGCTTTGATATGGAAAATGAGAGAGTTACCATTATTAATTACAGAGACAGAGTAAAACAATGTGAAGAGCTTGGAGAGTTTGCGATAGCTGAAAAGATCAGAGGGATACTGGTTCAGGAACAGGAGCATTTAATTGATCTTGCAACTGCTTTAGGAATAGATCCCCCTAAAATGTTTTAAGATTAATTAAGAAATGTTTTAAGATAATTAAGTGATTGCTGATGTAGCTCAGTTGGTAGAGCACTTCCTTGGTAAGGAAGAGGTCACCGGTTCAATCCCGGTCATCAGCTCAGGCATCAAAATTTTAATTCTGATCACGAAACATTGAGTCAGTAAAAATCAATTCTAAATTATCTGACACTATTCCGGTTAAATTCTTAATTTTAGATTTAGGTAAAAATTTTATTTAAATAATATCATGGCAAAAGAAGGTTCAAGAGTAAAAATAAAACTTGTGAGTGTAGAGGGACCGCACAAAGGTAAATCTGTTTACGTATCTACGAAAAACAGAGTTAATTCAAAAGAAAGATTAGAGAGGAAAAAGTATTGCAAGTGGACCAAGCAGCATATATTACACCGTGAATCAAAATAAAATAAACCTGCGGGTGTAGCTCAATTGGTAGAGTAGCGGTCTCCAAAACCGTTGGTTGTGGGTTCGAGTCCCTCCTCCCGTGCCAGTGAATAAGAAATTAAATATATATTATGAAAGATAAGATAGTAAATTTTTTTGAAGATATTTATAAAGAAATGAAAAAAGTATCCTGGCCTAAGAAGCAGGAGCTGATAGAATCTACAAAGGTTGTTGTAATTACGATGATCATTTCAGCAATTTTTGTTTATATAATTGATAAAGGAATAAGTGAATTGCTGAAGGCAATCTTTTAATTATAACAGATGACAGAAGAAAAAGATAAAACGGAAATGGAAACAAATCTGACAGGAGAAATTGCTGAACAGGAATTAGAAATTACAGAGGAAGATCCCGGCAATTTTAAATGGTACGCAGTAAGAATAATTTCAGGGCACGAGAATAAAGTTAAGGCATACCTTGATAACGAAATAAGGAATGAAAAGCTTGAAGATAAGATAAGAAATGTGCTGATCCCACTCGAAAAAATATTTGAAGTAAAAGGCGGGAAGAAAAAAGTAAAGCTAAAAAATTTTTTGCCGGGATATATATTAATCGAAGCAGATCTTGATGACAAGATCAGGGACTTTGTATCGAAGACACCTTCAATAATTAATATGGTAGGATCGAAGAGCATTAAGGGGAAAAGGCTTGATCCCATTGCTTTGAAACAAAATGAGGTTAAGAGGATTAAATCGATTTTGAATGAAGAAGGTGATGAGAAAAAAATGGATATTCAACTTAGTATCGGAGATCCCGTAAAAGTATCAAGCGGACCTTTCAATAACTTCAGCGGTAATATACTTGAAATAAATCTTGAGAAGCTTAAAGTAAAAGTAATGGTAAGTATTTTCGGAAGAAAGACACCAATAGAACTGGAGTTGACCCAGATTGAAAAAGAAAAATAAAATTTAATTAATATTTATATATGGCAAAAAAAATAACTGGTTTTGTAAAGTTACAGATCCCCGCCGGATCAGCAACCATGGCTCCGCCGGTTGGTCCCGCACTTGGTCAAAGAGGTGTGAACGGAATGGAATTTTGCAAACAATTTAATGCAAGGACTCAGGATAAAAAAGGTCTCATCATTCCTGTTGTAATTACGGTATTTTCAGATAAGTCTTTTACCTTCATAACTAAGACACCTCCGGCAGCAATATTGTTGATAAAGGCGGCAGGGATTGAAAAAGGATCAGGTATTCCAAATAAAAATAAAGTTGGGAAAGTTTCAAAAAAGCAATTACAGGAAATTGCTGAAACAAAGATGCCGGACCTTAATGTACATGATGTGGACGCAGCAATGAGATTGGTAGCAGGAACTGCACGAAGCATGGGAATAACAGTTGAGAATTAATTTTTAAAATTATTTTAATTTTTATTTATGAAATTAACAAAAAAACAAAAAGAAGTCAGCAAGAAAATTGACACAACAAAAGAATATGAAATTAAAGAAGCAGTTACAAAATTAAAGCAGGGTGCTTCTGCAAAATTTGATGAGTCAGTTGATATTGCTATGAAACTTGGAGTTGACCCTAAGCATGCAGACCAGGTAGTAAGAGGAACTGTTTCATTACCTCACGGTACCGGAAAAAGTGTAAGAGTGCTGGTGATTGCTAAACCGGAAAAGCATGATGAAGCCAGGGAAGCTGGAGCTGACCACGTGGGATTTGAAGATTACATTAAGAAGATACAGGAAGGCTGGACAGATATTGATGTTATTATTGCCGCACCTGACACTATGAGCGAGCTGGGAAAGATCGGAAAAGTATTAGGCCCAAGAGGACTCATGCCAAATCCTAAAAGCGGCACTGTAACACCGAATGTGGGTCAGGCAGTAAAAGAAGTAAAAGCCGGTAAAATAGATTTCAGAGTAGACAAAAGCGGAATAGTACATTCGATAGTAGGAAAAATTTCCTTTGATGAGAATAAACTAAATGACAATATACTTGCATTTGTTAATATGATTGTAAAATTAAAACCTTCTGCGGCAAAAGGTACATATGTAAAGAGCATAACTTTATCTACAACAATGGGACCCGGGATCAAGCTTGACAAGGCAATTACTGTTGTCAAAGTAGCAGCATAAAAAAAAGAATTTACGCACTCAAATATATACAGCTTACCGGCTTCAGGTAAGCAGGATAAAATTGTAATATTTCTAAAATTTAATTGATTTAAATGAACAAAGAAAAGAAGACAGAGTCAGTTGCAGAGATTAAGGAGCTCATTGAATCATCGGAGGCAATGTATTTTACAGATTTTACCGGATTAACGGTTGAAGAAGTAAATGAGCTTAGAAAAGAATTTTATAAGTCCGAGTTAAAGTATAAGGTTGTAAAAAATACTTTGACAGCCAGAGCATTAGCAGAGACGGGTAAATATTCTGATCATACCGAAAAACTTGGTGAAATTCTTCACGGGCAGACAGGAATAATATTTGCATATAAAAACCCTGTTGCTCCTGCAAAGATCTTAAAGAAATTTTTTGATAAGTTAAACAGGCCGAAGTTAAAGGTTGCGATAGTTGAAAATGAGTTTTACGATTCGAAGAAGCTGAATAATTTAGCAGCTTTACCAACAAAGGAAGAAATCATTTCGGGGATTCTGGGTTCACTCAATTCACCCGCTTCAGGAATTGTAGGATCTATCAATGCCGCTATGAGAGACCTGTTCAGTGTAATCGAAGAGGTAGCTAAAAAGCAAGCCGCATAAATTTAAAGAAACTTTTTAAAAATAAAATAAATTACAGGATAAAGAAAATGTCAGTACAAGAATTAGCAGATCAAATTGGAGAGTTATCCTTAACTCAGGCTTCAGAACTTAAAAAAATTTTAGAAGATAAATTCGGAGTAACAGCCGCTGCCCCAATGATGATGGCAGGCGGAGCTCCTTCCGGCGCAGCAGCAGCCCCAGTCGAAGAACAAACCGAATTCACGGTAATTTTAGCCGATGCAGGTTCACAAAAAATCAACGTAATTAAAGCTGTAAAAAATGCTACTGGTCTCGGACTAACCGAAGCTAAAACATTAGTGGAAAGTGCTCCGAAGCCGATAAAAGAAAACATCTCGAAGGCAGATGCAGATAAGCTGAAAGCAGATCTGGAAGCTGCAGGTGCCAAAGTCGAAGTGAAATAATTCTTTAACAAATCAAAAACATATCTTTACAATTAAAATATTTTTTAAATATTGAATGGTCCCGGCATAATTATCGGCCGGGATTATTTATTAAAAATTCCTGAGGTAAAAATTGGAAATTAAAGATGTAGATCTTAAGTTAAAGCCGTTAAGCAGCAAAAATAAAAGGCTTACGTTTGCCAAAACTTCCATAATGCATGATCCACCTGATCTTTTGAATGTTCAGATTCAGTCTTACAGAGATTTTTTACAGGAAGATATTCCAGCTAGCAAGAGAAAATCTCAGGGTCTGCAAAAAGTTTTTGAAGATAACTTTCCTATTTCCGATTCCAGAGAAACAGCTATACTGGAATTTGTTGATTACTATCTGGAAAAGCCTCACTATTCCGTGATCGAATGTCAGGAGCAGGGATTAACTTATGCAGTACAGGTAAAAGCCCGATTGAGATTGTCCACAAAGCCCAACGCGGCAGCGAAAGAATATAATTACACAATTGAGAATGACGTATACTTAGGCAATCTTCCTTACATGACTCCGAGAGGAAGTTTTATTATTAACGGAGCAGAAAGGGCTATAGTCAGCCAGCTTCACAGATCACCCGGTGTAGTATTCAGTGAATCAATACACGCGAACGGAACAAAGCTGTATTCCGCCAGAGTGATTCCTTTCCGGGGATCATGGGTAGAGTTCACGACAGACATTAATAATTTATTATACGCATACATTGACAGAAAAAAGAAATTTTATTTTTCAACTCTATTAAAGGCACTTGGACTTAATGAACACGTACAGATGCTGGATTTATTTAAGCTTGTTGATACGGTGAAGATTACAGATAAGACTTATCTTGATTATGTCGGAAGAATAGTTCTGGAAAAAGTAATTAATAAAGACACTGGTGATGATCTTGATATTGAAGAAAATACGATATTGACAGATGAACAACTTGCAAAAATTGCTTCTTCAAAAATCAAAGAATTAAAATTATTAAAAAGCAATCCGACAGATGGTGAAGAAATTATATATAATACAATTATAAGT
>JBDTWU010000346.1:0-2145 GCA_040006535.1 bacterium
AATAAAGTTTGATATACCGGTTAATATCAGAAGTCAAACGGCTTCAGATGTAAAGCTCAAAGTATATAATGCACTTGGTAAGGAAGTGGGTATACTGGTTGATGAAAAACTGACACCGGGAAGTTATGAATTCAAATGGGAAGCAGCTCATTTATCAAGCGGTGTTTACTTTTACAGTTTGGAATTTGACGGAAATATAATAGACACCAAGAGGATGATTCTTCTTAAATAGAAATAATATTAAAGTATTAAGGAAAGCCGTGTAATTAATTACACGGCTTTTTATTTTAATTATTATTTTCAATTTAATTTTTTCGGAACGAATATTAATTTGTTAAGTTAGCAGCAAAGAATAAAAAATAATATGAAACATGTTCTCCGGGTATTTTTACCCTTAATAGTTATAATAGTATTTGTAAATCTGTATTTCGCGCACCCTGACGGAATTCAGTCTGTAGGAAATTATCCAATATGGATGAAGGATTCCGCAGGAAACCAGACACATCAAACTTCAGGATTAACTTATGTCGGTGAAACCGGGGGGAAAAAAATTTTTATTGCTGCCGATGATATCGGCAAGATTAACAGATTGAGTATTGACGAAACAGTAAATCCTCCTCATATGGAGATATATCCGATCGCATATTCGGAAGAAATAAAAACTCTATTCAGTAAATTCAAAAAGACTGACATGGAGGAAATTTTTTATGATAAATTTAACAATAAAATTTATTTGTCTATTGAAGGACATGAATACAGCTCCTATGATCCGCAGATATATAAAAAGAAAGAAGGTATTTATGAAATTACATTCAACAAAGATATTCTGACATTCGATACAATTCAGACAATTAGACGAATGACACTTCCGCAGGAAGTCTATGACCATACACATGATAATGTCGGCTTCGAAGGATTTTCAGCTACAGAAAATTATTTTTTTATAGGACTGGAAAATTATTCGGCAGACGGCACAAACTTTTCGGACAGCACATTACTTTATATATGGAACTGGAAAACAAATGAGTTGAAAACTATAAATACTCATGATCTTAAAATAAGTACAATATGCGGACTCTATGCTGAAGACGATTATAATTTATACGGCATCGACAGAAACAGGCGCAGCATGTTTTATATTAAATTTAATGAAGACCATACTGTGAATAAAAGTGAAACCAAAGAGATGGACCTTACTACTCCGTTTCACAGGGACATTGATAAGATCATCGGCTTTGCTCCCGAGTCGATCACTTTTGATGTGAAAGGAAATATCTATGTTGCACTTGACCCATGGTCGGATTTTTACAAGCCCGATATTACAGAACGAAAAAAACTTTCACCAGAAGAGCTGAAAAATTTTTATGATGCGGTTCCAATTATGTATAAATTTAAAAACCAGTTTACACATTAAACAATTTAAATAAATAAATTGAAACACTTTCGTAAAGAGCTTTGGTTTGAAACAATTAAAAGAAGGGAGCTGATAAATATCACTCCGGAAATTGAACAGTGTCTTTATGAAAGCAGAATAGAAGAAGGACTTTTGCTTTGTAATGCCATGCATATAACTTCAAGTGTTTTTATTAACGATGATGAGACGGGACTGCATAATGATTTTGAAGTATGGCTTGAAGGGCTGGCACCTGAAAAGCCTTATTCACGGTACAAGCACAATTCTTCCGAAGATAATGCGGACGCACATCTTAAAAGAACTCTGATGGGAAGAGAAGTTGTAGTAGCTGTTACAAAAGGTAATCTCGATTTTGGTCCGTGGGAACAAATTTTCTACGGTGAATTTGACGGTAAAAGAAAAAAAAGAGTTCTTGTTAAAATTATCGGCGAATAATTTAAATTATTTTTTCATTTTCTGAATTGCTGAGTCAAGTGTTTTCTTATCAAACTCTTTGGCTTGAGCAGTTTTAAAATCAACATTATCCGGCAGCTTGAACTCATCCGGAGCAAACGTTGGATTAGTATTCATCTTAGTGGCTACAGCCATAAAATCCGGACTCTTTATTTTCAAAATATATTTTTTGTTATAGACAGAAAGATTCATACCGTTTCCCGCGTCATAAATATCACAATTATATCCCAGAATGTTTTCACTGCCCGTTATATTTTTGCTGCTCAAAAATTTTTCAA
>JBDTWU010000347.1:0-4122 GCA_040006535.1 bacterium
GGTCAATAAGTGAAATTCTTTCAAGCTCCCAAGTCACCGCTTTTTCCAGTATATATGTATCAATTTGCTTTTCGTTTTTTAAAACATAATCAACCAGCTGATTTGCAAACTCTATATTTTCGGTCTCTTTTATTCCGGAAAGAAGATCCTCTTTCACCTTCTTAATAGGATCCTGTGAAATCTCATGAGCATAGAGAACCTGCATTACCTTTATTCTTATATCCCTTCTCTTTAACTGCGACATTAATATTTATTTTTTTCTTTTCAAAGCTAATCATTTATATGCAAATATAACATTCTAATTTGTAATTCAGAGTAGCCAGCTTTATGGTTTATGTGAGATTCTTACTTTTCTTTCTTCCAGTAATTTTTCATCAACTCGGTCGCCCATTCAGGCTGCATTATGTTTTCATGCGGAAAAAATTCCCTGATCACGGGTTTGATATCAATTACAGGAGTTCCATTAACTGCATCCAGACCGGCAACTGTCAGAATATTATTTTCTTTTTGCAGAAGCTTTACAATTGTTGAACCCAGCAGGTTCGGTCTTGCTTTTTTTCTCTGCGCAAAAATTCCTACTTTTGGAAATTTTTTATTGTCCCTGGGATGTGTGGCAGATATATTTATTTTTGTTATGTCAGCCATGTGAAAATAAAAAATAATTTCAAGATGAGAAAATTCTTCTATCCCTTTAAGGCTGTCTGCTGATAACTTATCGCTTATTATTATTTCCGATACTACATCGCCCCAGTTGTCATCCTCGATCTTTTTCCTTTTATTTTTTACAAATGCGATCGGTTCAATTGTGTACATGATTAATTTATTTTTTCGGAATATTTACAGGATCAAAATGGGCAAATGGTTCATTTGCTTCCTCGATATCAGATAAGGGAAAACCTATCCCTGAACATAATTCATCCATCCTTCCCCAATATTTCCTTACTTCAGGATCATTGTGTGCATCTGCAGTATGCTTATCGCTTGTCCACTCAAATATTTCAAGCATTATTTCGTTATCCTTTCTGGATCTGACTATTACAGGTTTTCTTCCGGTTACATACCCTGCCTTTAAAAAATATTTTCTCTTGTCCGTGAGTAGCTGTAATAATTCTTCCTGGTTTTCTATCCTGCACCTGTACGCAGCAATGACAATTGCCGGTCCCATCTCATGCTCTTTTTAGTTCGTTGATTTGTTTTGTTATTTCAAAAACTTCCAGTACCATTTCTGAATTTCCTTTCAGCATGGATCTCTCTTCTTCAAGCTCTCTCAGTTTAATTTTTTTGATTACGTCTTTTGCATACTTCAGATTATAGCCACGGTCCACTGAAGCCTCAAGCAATCTGTCACTGGAGCTGTTGCTGAAATAGCTTACTTCGTGCCGGTGCATTGCGATCTGAGCAACTATTTTTTTGGACTCTTCATCCTCAAGATCATTCAATGCTTTCGACACCTCTATCTTTCCGCTGTCAATGTATTCATCAAGGAAGTATTCCAAAATTTTTAATATGGTTGTATTTTTTATCGTGGCAGTCTCAAGATTGTTTTCAAGGTATGTTATGGCTTCGTCATTGCCATTGATGAACAGCTCAATGAGATCAAGCTCTTCCGGAAATATTTTATCCTTTTGTTCCTGTCCGTTTAAGATTTTTTTTTGCGGAATGATCACCGAACTTTTTGGAAAAGACCTTGCCTTATTTTCGTTCACGGCTTTATCAATCTCTTCCCGCATATCTGATTCATATATATTATAAATACTCGATATTTCTTTTATATAGAAGGCTCTTTTAATTTTATCAGAGATCTTACCGATATAATTTATGATCTCTTTTATAAATTCTGTTTTATCATTTACTGTATTAAGCTTCCCTTCTTTTTCATAAAGCTCCGAGATAAAATTAATCACAGATTTTTTATTTTGTATCTGCTGTTCAAATTCTTCTCTTCCGAATTTATTTATGAAACTATCAGGATCTTCATTTTCCGGAAGCGATACAATACTTAAATCAAGACCCGCTTCAAGAATAATTTCAATTCCGCGTTTCGCTGCTTTTATCCCGGCAAGGTCTGAATCAAATAATAAGTAAACATTTTTTGTGTACCGGGAAATTAACTGCACCTGCTCAGGAGTCAGAGCTGTGCCGCTGGAGGCAACGACATTTTCAAATCCGTTCTTGTGAAGTGAGATTATATCCATGTAGCCTTCTACCAGTATTACATAATCATGATATCGTATTTTTTCTTTGGCAAAATTCAATCCGTATAATATTCTGCTCTTATTATAGATCTTTGTCTCGGGTGAATTAATGTATTTTCCTCCGGCATCATCATCATATAATTTTCTCCCTCCGAATCCTACCACCTTGTCGTTCTCACTGAATATCGGAAAGATCAGTCTTCCCCTGAATCTGTCGTAATAACCCTTCTCATCATTTTCCTTCTGTATCAGCAGCCCGGCTTTTTCAATCTCTAATGTGTTGAAAATATTTTCCTCCAGAAAATGGTTGAGCAGTCCATCCCAGCTTCTTAATGAATAGCCGATGCCGAATTTCTCAATGAGCTTTTTATCAATGCTTCTTTTCCCGAGATAATTATAAACAAGTTCTTTTTCGTTGCCTGAAAGATTCTGAAGATTTCTGTAAAAGAATTTTACAGCAGCTTTATTTATTTCAAACAGCTTTGAAATCTCATTGCTCCGGTCATAATCCCCGGAATTAATGCGAAGCTCTATTCCCGCTTTCTCAGCCAGCTTCTGAACAGCATCCATAAAAGATATTTTTTCATAATTCTGAACAAACGAATAAACGTTTCCGCTTGCTTTGCATGAGAAACAATGATACACCTGCTTCTCCTGTGAAATATGCAGAGATGGATTTTTATCGGGATGAAAAGGACAAAGCGCCAGAAAAGACTTACCGCGTTTTTTTACCTGCATATAGCCGGATACAATATCAACAATATCATTAGCCTGAGCTATTTCACTTAATTTTTCCTGAGGTACCTGCATGCTGTAAAATAATTAAACTCAATTTAATATTCTTAGATAATATTTTATTGAAAACATAAGACTATTAACTGAAGATGATTTACAATTTTAAAATGTTAGTGAGGTTTTGAAACTGAAGCCTTTTAAAAAAACTAATATGTTAACTGAATTTTATTATTACCATTCTTATCCATCGTCCAAAGCCTTCCGTTGCCTTTGTTCCTGTTAGTGTAAATAATTTTTTGATTAATTAAAGAATAAGCGGGTGAATATCCCTGCGTATCCGTAAGCTTTACAATATTGCTGCCATTCCTGCTCATTTTATAAATATAAACATAACCGTCTTTATTCATTGAACAAAATATTATTTCGTCACCTGCGTATACAGGGTACATATTAATTTTGTGAACATCCCCGCTTAATGTTGTCAATATATTTTTCGTTTGATTGCTTAAATTATATTGATATAAGGTATCACCGGTGTGCGCACCTCCCGCTCCGAAAGAAGGTTTAAAATATAATAACGAACTGCTGTTGCTTTCCCATCCGGGATAATTTGCATTGCTGTCTAATACCTGAAGCTGCTGTCCATCCGGATTCATGATCAAAATTTTTGAAACCGGTCCGTCAAATCTGCTAAATGCAATGAGACTGCCGTCGCTGCTCCATTTGGGATAATAATTTTCTCCTGAATTTGTCAGCTGCACAACACTGTCACCTGTGGTATTGGCTTTAAAGATCTGAAAAAACTGAGAATATAATATTTTATTTCCACCCGGTGACCATCCGGGACTTCTTGCAAAATTACTAATTATCTGAGTCCTTACAAGACCGCTGATGCCCGTTATATATATGCCTGAGAGATCATTATCAATATTCGCATGAGAATATACAACCATATCTCCGTCCGTATTCCACTCAGGCTCAAAATCTACCTGAGTATATTCGGCAACCTGTGGGGGCATTTGCTCCAATGTATTATCAGAGCAGCTGTAATAAAAATTAAGTGAAACTATTATTGCTATATAAAAAATTTTGATCTTCAAATTAACATTTTTAAAATTTTGCATAAACTAAATTAATAATCAATTATCAAATTAATTATTAAATTAATTATTCAATCTTGTTTTTTGATATT
>JBDTWU010000348.1:0-3253 GCA_040006535.1 bacterium
ACAATGGGATGAAGAAACAGAAAAGCTTACTAATCTTGAAAAGCAGCTAATTTAAATTAAAATAAAAAATTAAAAAAATGAAAAAAGTAATTTGCCTTACGTTAATGAGTATCAGCATATTGTTATCGCAGAATTCATATTCGAAAGCGGATCCAAAATTCGACCCGAAATTAAAATTTAACAGTAATGATAATTTTTCTT
Organism: bacterium; assembly: GCA_040006535.1. Classification (GTDB taxonomy): domain Bacteria; phylum Bacteroidota; class Ignavibacteria; order Tepidaquicellales; family Tepidaquicellaceae; genus JAGPCH01. The sequence goes on from JBDTWU010000348.1 coordinate 202, forward strand.
CTGAAATCAAGAAACGGGATTATAATAAAGCGATGAAATGGCACAAAAAAATCACCGGTAAAGTAATCGGAGCTTCTCTTGACCTTCAGTTAGGATACGGCTCTACAAGTGCGAATGGAGAGGCAACAGCAAACGCCACGTCATTAAAAACAACATCTAAAACCGGATTCACCACGGGTGCTTTGCTGAATGTTAATTTGTTTAACATACTCAATTTTTCAACAGGGCTTGATTTTACTAAAAAGAATTTCGGAGTAACATTGCCAACTTTCAGCAACCCGTTAGTAGATTCCACGACTGTTAACCTTACTAATAATTATATTAATATTCCAATGAATGTAAACTTCGGTGGAATGGTAACAGATAAGATCGGTGTAAACTTCAGCGGCGGACCATATGTTGGATTTCTTTTAAATGCAGCGAATGCCGTAAGCGGATTTAAAGATTTTGATTTTGGTTTGAACGGAGTGCTTACCGGAAAATATTATCTCAATCCATTTGTTGCTGTAATACTTGGTACAAAAGGACAGTACGGTGGATTGAATAATCTTTTAAGCGCAAGCTCAGTTCAAAAACTTCATACATTTAATATGAGCGGATTTACCGGAGTCAGCGTAGGGTTTTAAATTTTTGTTAATAACATCATCTTTCAGCAAGGGGCTTAAGCCCCTTGTTCAGTTTAAATCAGAAATTGATTTTTTTATCCGTAATAATATAAGAGTATTTGCCAATATTTTTATCCTTACCAATATAAAATCCCAGTTCATAAATTCCCGGGGGAATATTCATATGATTTTTTAACAGAGCTAAACTATAGCTTGAATTATCAGTCACACGCTGATTATTTTCTGCACGTAACTCTTTTTTTCTTATAGTTGAGGTGTTCAGGGCAAATAAATTTTTTTCTGATTTCAAAACCAGATAGATCCTGAGATTATTATTAGTTGCTTCATCAATTAAATTCACCCAGCCATTAACATAAATAAATTCCTTTGTATCAACAAAATTATTAAAAGTGTTTGTAATATCAGCGGTTAAAGGTTTAGAAGTCAAATCAATATCAGAGAGGAAGTTTTCATAATTAAAATCAGGGAGCCTGTAAATGTTTTTACTGATTCCGTTCTGCAATATGCTTTTTACATTCGCGGAATCCGGGTAGATAAGAAGCGAATAATCTCCGGCTTTTGCAAGGATCGCACCTTCTGTTATTATCCCTTTCATTTTTTTCAAATCATCAAAATTGAAAATGAAAGAATATATATTAAAAGACAAACTTAACAACAGGAAAAGCAATAATATAAATTTGTATATCCTTTCAGAATAGGTTTCAATTATAGAAATGCAGAAACAAATAATCAGTAACGTCGAAAAGATTACATACCTGGAAATAAAGCCCACATCAACTCTTGCGAGCGAACTTGTAAGCATTGTAAGAAACAAAAATAAAATAAAACCAAATATTGCCGGATTGGATCTGTAATATTTTTTTAAAATCAAAAAAATCAACAGGGCAATAGCGGCTGCTCCAGATAATATTGATACAGCATTGCCAACTCCGGGAATCTGCCTGAAGACGGAACCAATGTATGATAGGTAAAATAAAATCAGCTTAAGCGGTTTTTGAAACAGTACAACAGAAACCGGTGTCTGATCGGCAGGAGACACATAATTCCAAAAATATAAGAAATAAATTATTGCCGCGGCCGCGAGCCAATAAAAAAATTCTTTTGAAAAGCCTTTGCGGAAATAAAGTAAGAGTGCACCGATAATAAAAACAAGCAGCCCGTTTCCGGAAGTACCCGCAGCAAGGATTGCAAAAATCATCGCCCAAACGAAACTACCATTCTTTTTTGCAAGAAGATATAATGAGATGAATGAAAACATCATGCCGAAATAAAAAAAGAATGAAGCGATCGCCCAGGTTGAACCTTCCCAGTATTGTATATTAAAAAACAATAAAGTTACAGATACAATAATCAAAGCACGGTTCAGATTGTCTCTGATGAGATTCTTAAAATTTATTGCCTGAATAATCAGGATAAATGTTCCCAACAGAGCTATGTGCCCTATGAAAATTATAACTTTAAAATTAATTTCACCAAAGATATAATGATAAATAAGCAGGAAGATTCTTGGAAATATATACCTGTGCTCCCGGTGCTGGGTTACGATCCACATTAGCTTACCGGAGAAAGTATTTGTATCTGCGAAGCTTGAAAGGAAATAAATCACCGCATCGTAATCGTCAAATATCGGGATGTTAGTTGTGTATTTGAAATGTAAATAATAAAAGACAAAAATTACAAGACCTGAAAAACAAAAGACAAATAAATTTTTTTGTTTATCAGACATTTAAATCTTAATTTTTTTAAAGAGATATATCAATTTGATTTTTTTAATCACAGGTACTTGAAAAAGATCATTTTAAAAGAAGCATTTTCTTTACTTCGGAATATTTTCCGGTTGTGAGTTCATAAAAATATATTCCACTTGGAAGGTTATTGCCTATGAATGTGACATGATAATCTCCGATACCCTGATCAGCATTCACGATTGTCATGATATATTTTCCGAGAGCGTCATAAATTTTTAAGTTAACATGGTCTGAATTATTTAAGAAGTAACTGATAACAGTTTCAGGATTAAAAGGGTTGGGATAATTCTGCAATAATTTAAATGCGGATGGATCAATTGCTGTTTTATTGTTTATTATGTTAACAATCCCGGTATTGTATTTAAAAATTGCTCCGTAATAACCGACAGCCCATCCTGTGAGTGAATCGGCAAAGTCAATACCGAATACCGGAATGCTGTCAGGAGAAAAAATATCTACCCATGTATTTCCTGCATCAAGAGTGTAAGAGAATTTTTGTGCAATACCCAGTGTAATCCATCCTTCGTATGAAGTTCTGAAATCCACACCCGTTGCTACACCGAAACTGCCCAATGTATCATAGATCCAGTTCAAACCGCTGTTGGAGGTTTTAACTATGCTTGAACCGTATTCAAAATCTCCTCCGGTTGCTAAAGCATTTGCATTGTTTGCAATATA
>JBDTWU010000349.1:0-7388 GCA_040006535.1 bacterium
CGGATACGTGTACAAGCAGGACGGAAAAACTTACCTGATGAATGCTTCACTTAAAAATAAGCAGGTCGAGGTATCGTCTATGGAGCTGCAGGATTATATTTTAGGAAATAAAAAGCAGGGGGGTATTGTTGTTGCCAGAGTACTTGAGGTAAATTAATTTCCAGATGTCATTAATATTTTTTTGTCTTTTATTTTATCTGATCGGATCTTTTCCAACAGCTTACCTGATAGTTAAGCTAAGATATAAGAAAAATATTATAGCCGAAGGATCCGGAAATGTCGGGGCAAGAAATACTTTTGATGTTACAAATTCCAAAACAGACGGAGTAATTGTTTTAGCAGTTGATTTTCTGAAAGGCCTTATACCTGTTTTATGTTTTTTAAAATTTACAAACTATGATCCTCAGCTTGTATTGTTTCCTGCACTGTTTTTATTGATTGGACATAATTATTCAATGTGGTTAAAGTTCAGGGGAGGAAGAGGACTGACTACAGCAGCCGGGATTATGGTAGCAATAAATTTTACGCTGGTAATTATATGGTTGGTCCTTTATATAATCTTAAATAAAATAATAAAGAATATACATATATCCACTGTTATTGCTTTAATATTGCTTCCGCTTTCAATTGTGTTCCTGCAAAATCTTATTCTGATATTTAATAATTCTTATTTTGCAAATTCAAATAATCAATTTCAGTTTTTATTTTCTTTCTGTTCGTCAATTGTATTAATAATTTTATTAAAACATATTGATCCGTTGATGGAAATCTATAAAAGTAAAAAGTAAGGTCTGATAATAAAATGTTATGCTTAATTAAAATTGACATACATAAATTAATCATATAGAACTAACAAACAATTTAACCACTTAACCTTTATGAGTAAAAACCCGCAGCTAACTTCACACGAGGATTTAAACGAAATGGCGCGCCAGATCAGAAGAGATATAATCAATATGCTTGTCATAGCACAGACAGGACATTCCGGAGGACCTCTGGGAATGGCGGATATTTTTGCTGCATTATATTTTAACAAGTTGAATATTGATAATACGGATCCTGAAATGACTGACAGGGATTATTTCTTTTTGTCAATTGGACATATCGCGCCCGTGTGGTACGCGACTCTCGCACGCAGAGGGTTCTATCCGATCGAGGAAATGAAAACATTACGAAGAATTAACGGGAGGCTGCAGGGGCATCCGGCTCCGGCAAAAACTCACGGGCTCCCGGGAATAGAGATTGCATCAGGTTCTCTCGGACAGGGATTATCAATTGCAGTTGGTACTGCCATTGGCTTGCGGATGGACGGAAAGAATAATTATGTATATTGCATAAACGGAGACGGTGAATTACAAGAGGGGCAGATATGGGAAGCTGTCATGACTGCAGCTCATCACAAGGTTGATAATTTAACGATGATCATTGACAGGAACAGATGTCAGATAGATAACAGAACTGAAAACGTTCTTGCACTCGAGCCGCTTGCAGATAAATTTGAAGCCTTCAACTGGAAGGTGTATGATATAGATGGGCACAATATGAAAGAAATTCTGGAAACTCTGGATGAAGCGAAACAATTTAAGGGCATGCCGAAAGTAATCATTGCAAACACCCTGATGGGAAAAGGTGTGTCGTTTATGGAAGACAATTACAAATGGCATGGTATTCCCCCAACAACAGAGCAGGCTGGTATTGCATTGAAGGAGCTCGTGGCAACCAAATATAAAGATTTTTTTGATCTGGAAGAAATGGCTGAATTATAAATTTAATTTTGAAATTGTTAAAATATATTAAAATTAAATTTGATAATTAAAAAAGCGTTCTTAAAAATATTATCCGCAAAAAGAGATTTTGAATTTAATTAATGTCTAATAAATATCAATTTACAATTTATATGATTATTTTATGCAAAATTTTTTTTAATCAATTTTTAACTTGAACAAAAGCAATCAGTTTAACGAAGACATAGGTGCCGATATCCTCATCATTGGTGGTGCAGAAGATAAGCTTAACGAAAGACATATATTAAGAAAATTTGTAGAATTATCCGGAGGTAAAGATGCGAACATACTAATAATTCCCGTCCCCTCTGATTTTCCTCTCGTAACCGCAACTCTTTATAAAAACATTTTTGAAAGTCTGAGTATAAAAAAAGTTACCGTACTGGGAGCTGTTACCAGACGTGAAATTTTGAAGGTTGACGCCGAGAGCGTTTTGAAAGATGTTACTGGAATTTTTCTGACAGGAGGTGATCAGATGAGATTAAGTTCTGTAGTCGGGGGGACAAAGTTATTAATGGCTATAAAGGAAGGTGTAAAAAAAGGTGTTACGCTTGGTGGATCGAGTGCAGGGGCATCTGCAATGAGCTCAACAATGATCGTAAGGGGAGAGCCTACAGTGCAGCCATTGAAAGATTCAATTCGTCTTTGTCCGGGTTTAGGAATTTTAAAGAATATTATAATTGACCAGCATTTTACCGAGAGAGCAAGATTAAGCCGGCTTATAACTGCAATAGCTTATAATCCAAATAATCTTGGAATCGGAATCGATGAAAATACTGCCATTCATATAAAGAAAAACGGTGTGCTTGAAGTCCTCGGCTCGGGAACCGTGACAATAATTAATGGCTCTGAAATCAGTTATAATACTATTGCTGAAGTACAGGAATCCGAACCTTTTTCTGTCATGGGAATACAGATAAATATTCTCAGCAGCTCAGTAAGATATAATATTTATAACCGATTGCAGATGGAATCTATGGGAGATTACCATCAGATATAATTAAAGTTAAGATAATATTCTTATTTAATTCTAAATGCCATATCTCAATGTTCAATACTTAATACTTAATACTTAATACTTAATAATTAATATTTAATGAAGATCTTAGAATTACGTGCGCTGCGGGGTGCAAATTACTGGAGCAACAGGTGGAAAAAACTTATTATAATGAAGTTAGAGATTGGTGATTTCGAACAAAAGCCTTCCGATAAGATTCCGGGTTTTTTAAATAGATTAAGAACGTTGATACCGAGTTTACAAACTCACACGTGCAGCTTTGATTACGAAGGAGGTTTTTTAGAAAGAGTAAAAGATGGAACATATGCGGGTCATATAGTTGAACATATAGCGCTTGAAATGCAAACTCTTGCCGGGATGGATACAGGTTTTGGGAGAACAAGAGAAACAGATACTAACGGTGTATATCATGTTATATTCAGCTATATCGAGGAAGATGCAGGTTTATTTGCCGCACGGGCATCAGTTGATTTATTTCTTGATATAGCATCTGATAAATCACATGATGAATTAAGGGAGAAGTTGGAGAATGACATACAAAAATTAAGAGAGATCCGGGAGATAGTGAGATATGGTCCAAGCACGGGAGCAATTATTGAAGAAGCTGAGAACAGAGGAATCCCGCACATAAGACTAAATGAGCATTCATTGGTTCAGCTCGGCTATGGAAAATATCAGAAAAGAATTCAGGCAACAGTTACAAATAAGACAAGCCATATCTCAACTGATATTGCAAGTGACAAAAACTTATCAAAAAAATTATTGGAGAGTCTCGGAGTTCCGGTTCCAAAAGGATATAAGATCAACAAGGAAGAAGAGATTGAGGAGACTATAGCTGCAATAGGTTATCCGGTTGCAATAAAACCTTTGGATTCAAATCATGGAAAAGGGATAACGATAAATATAAATTCATTGGATGAAGCAACAAACGCATTTCATTCTGCAAAGAAATATTCCAATTCAATTATTATTGAGAAATCACTTACCGGAAAAGATTTCAGAGCATTGGTAATTAATAACAAATTAATTGCAGTTGCCGAGAGAACTCCTGCTTATATAAAAGGTGACGGAAAGTTAACAATTAAAGAATTAATTGAGATGGTAAATAAAGATTCGAGAAGAGGATACGGTCACGAAAAAATCCTTACTCAGATCACCATAGATAATATGACTTTGAGGCTTCTTGAACTGAGCGGATACACGCCTGATACAGTTTTGGAAAAGGATAAGATTTGCTACCTCAAATCTACTGCAAATATTTCCACAGGCGGAACAGCTATCGACAGAACTGATGAAGTTCATCCTGACAACATTTTCATCTTCGAAAGAATTGCACAGATAATCGGACTTGATATTGCAGGTATTGATGTTATTGCACCCGATGTTTCAAAACCCTTACAACAAAATGGAGGAGCTATTGTAGAGGTCAATGCAGCACCCGGTTTCAGAATGCACCTTGCTCCATCAGAAGGATTACCTAGAAATGTTGCCGAGCCGGTTATTAACATGCTTTTTCCTCCGGGAGAAAAATTCAGAATTCCCATCATCGCGATCACGGGTACAAACGGGAAGACCACGACTACCCGCCTTATAGCTCACATAATGAAAAACATAGGTAAGAATGTCGGATTCACGACCACGGACGGTGTCTATATTGGAAACAGATTAATTTGTCCCGGTGACAATACCGGACCGGTGTCTGCTCAAATGGTATTGAGAGATCCTACTGTAGATATTGCAGTACTTGAAGTTGCGCGAGGTGGATTGTTACGTGCAGGCCTGGGCTTCGACGAATGTGATATTGGCATCGTAATGAACATTACAGCAGATCATCTTGGATTAAAAGATATAAATACACTTGAAAATATGGCAAGAGTAAAAGCCATTGTAGTTGAAAATGTTTTCAAAAGAGGATATGCTGTTTTAAATGCTGATGATAAACTGGTTTTGAAAATGAGGGAAGGATTGAAATGTAACATTGCATTATTCAGCATGGATGAAAATAATCCTTTTATGGCAGAGCATACTTTAAAAGGAGGAATTGGATGTGTTTATGAAAATAATTATATCACATTAATAAAAGGTCAATGGAAACTGAGAGTTGAAAAAGTGATTAATATACCACTGACTTATTCGGGACGTGCAGCATTCATGATCCAGAATGTTCTTGCAGCGACACTTGCATCTTACATTCTTCACGGAGTAAGGATTGAAGATATCAGATTTGGTTTAAGCTCGTTCGTTCCTTCAGTTGCACAAACCCCCGGAAGATTAAATGTAATAGAAGTAGGCAACTTTACTGTACTCATTGATTTTGCTCATAATCCAGCCGGGATGGAAGCTCTTTCGAAATTCGTAGAAAAGCTCCCAAATAAAATTAAGACAGGAATCCTCGGGGGGACAGGTGACAGGCGTGATGATGATATTCGAAGTTTAGGCAGGGCAGCAGCAAGAATGATGACAAGCATTATTATTCGCGAAGATGAAAGCCTTCGAGGAAGAGAAGAAGGAGTAATCCCAAAATTGGTAATGGAAGGAATAAAAAGTGAAAAGCCCGATCTTCCGGTAAGAATAATAGAAGATGAAGTCCAGGCAATTAACTTAGCTTTAAAAAATGCTAAGAAAAACGAACTTATTGTAATGCTTCCTGACAACATTCCCAGAGCTATCGAGATTGTTCATAGATTCAGGGATAAAATGAATGATGTTAAGATAGAGCAGAGTGATATACCGAATATGAATGAAGAAGTTTAAGTTAAAAGATTTTCCATAGGAATTATGAGAGCAGGCATAGGTAAAGATAACAGATAAAAATAGAATATATCTAAAATTAAATTTTTAGTTAGCAGTTGTGATGAAATGTACTTATTGCTTGGATCTTTCCTGTAAAATTTCAGAGAATATAAGAAATGTTAAAATTGTGAAAAGTATAAATTTATTCCCGGTATATATTTATCAATGCTTGTGTGTCGCTTCTAATGCAAGCCCTGTACATTCCCTCCGAATTAAAGGGCATTGAGATATTACAATTTTTATCGATAGCTATTAAGCCGCCTTCGCCATTCATATCTTTTAATTTTTTATAAACAACAATTTCTGAAGCCTTTTCAAGAGAAAGATGTTGATATTCCATCAGAGCGGAAACGTCGTACGCTGCAACTGCCCGGATAAAATATTCTCCGTGACCAGTACACGACACAGCGCAGGTTTTATTATTTGCATATGTGCCGGATCCTATCAGCGGGCTGTCACCGATTCTTCCAAACTTCATATTAGTCATTCCTCCCGTCGAAGTTGCTGCAGCTAAATTGCCTTCTGAATCAAGTGCTACAGCTCCTACAGTACCTATATGAGAATTTATTCTGTTAGGTTCAACTGAGTGATCCAGCTGCACCCTGTCCAGATCAAGAGCTTCTAAATATTGAGAATGCCTGAATTCATCAAAAAAATATTCATCATTTTCGAATTTCAAATCCATTTTCTTTGCGAATGCCTCAGCACCCTTTCCATTGAGATAGACAAACTCAGATTCTTCCATTATTTTTTTGGCAAGTATTACGGGATTTTTCACATTGCTAACAGACGAAACGCAACCTGCTCTCAGATCTTTTCCATTCATAATAGATGCATCCATTTTATTATCACCGTCATTTGTAAACACTGATCCTTTTCCCGAATTGAAGAGAGAAATATTCTCGAGCATTTCGACAGCTTCAGTAACTGCATCTATGGAACTCTTATTATTATTAAGCTGATTCCATCCGGCCATTAATGCTTCCTTTAAGGCTTTAGTATAAGCGGCTTCTTTTTCGGGCGTCATTAAAGACTTAAGGATTGTTCCGGCACCTCCATGAATTGCTATTCCTATTTTTCCGGCCATAATTTTAATTTACTAATTTAAAACAAGATTAAAGTTTAATAAAATATATATTTCATCGATAAGAATATTTTATGAGTTCTAATTTATATTTTTAAATTTTACCATTCTGAAATTAAAATAAATTATAGTGTACAGAAAAAAACCTTGTTAAAATAATTTTAACAAGGTTCTAAAATATCTATGACCTTAAATTTTTATTTCCTCTGAAATTTTTCATCCTCTAAAGTAAACGTCAGGGAAATTAAATGACTGTTTCCGAGTTCTTCGAGCCCGTCAAATTTAGAAAATGAATAATCAATATTAATCTTAGGTAATTTAACACCAGCACCCAGGGTCAGATTTCCAAGATCACTATATCCTGTTCTTAAGCTGATCAGATTTTTGAATGAATATTCTATTCCTGCATGCATATCAAAACTGACAGGTCCAAGATTAGCATTGGCACTTTTCCTTCTGTTTTCAAATCTTATATCAAAATCGACAGCGGGAGTTAACGTTCCTTTGAGAAATTCAATCTGATAGGCTGTTCCGATTTTAGCTGTTGGTGTAATAACTTCTTTCTTTCCAGTAGACCATGAAAGATAAGTTGTTGTCAGATCCATAAGATTTGCACCGAGGTAAAAGTTACCGAAAGGATTATAAGATGCTCCGACATCAAAGCCCAGTCCCCATGCACCTTCTTCTGCAAGATTTCTTCTTATAATCT